>CALGXU010000362.1 GCA_937935205.1 uncultured Rothia sp. | reverse complement strand
GTCAATCGAAACAGCCTCGGCGTGTTCGGGCTTGGCCGGGACTGCGCGCTCGACGGTCACCTCGGCGGCCTTACCGGCCAGCGGGCCGCCCTTGCCCTTCTCCTCGGAATCGAAGAGCGACTTGCCTCGGCGCTCTTCGCTGGGCAGCTCGATGGGGTACTTGCCGGTGAAGCAGGCGGTACACATGTTTTCGGCGGGCTGCTCGGTGGCGGCCATCATGCCTTCCTCAGAAATGAAGCCGAGCGAGTCGGCGCCGAGGGAGGAGGCAATCTCATCCACTGACAGGCCGTTCGCAATCAGCTCTGCGCGGGAGGCGAAGTCGATGCCGTAGAAGCAGGGCCACTTCACGGGCGGGGAGGAGATGCGCACGTGCACTTCCTTCGCGCCGGCTTCGCGGAGCATACGCACGAGGGCGCGCTGGGTGTTACCGCGAACGATGGAGTCGTCAATGACGACGAGGCGCTTGCCCGCAACCACGGACTTGAGCGGGTTCAGCTTGAGTCGAATACCGAGCTGGCGGATGGTCTGCGAGGGCTGAATGAAGGTTCGACCCACGTAAGCGTTCTTGACCAGGCCGTTACCGTAGGGAATGCCGGACTCTTCGGCGTAACCGATTGCGGCGGGAACACCGGATTCGGGGGTGGGCATGACCAGGTCAGCTTCGACGGCGTGTTCGCGGGCGAGCTGACGGCCCATTTCTACGCGGGATTCGTAGACGCTACGGCCGGAGATGGTGGTGTCCGGGCGAGCGAGGTAAACGTACTCGAAGACGCAACCTGCGGGCTTAGCCTCAGCGAAGCGCTGGGAACGCAGGCCGTTCTCGTCGATGGTGAGGAATTCGCCGGGTTCAACTTCACGCACGAAGGACGCACCGACAATATCAAGTGCCGCGGTTTCGGACGCGACAACCCAGCCGCGCTCCAGACGGCCGAGTACGAGGGGGCGAACGCCCTGCGGGTCGCGTGCAGCGTAGAGGGTGTGCTCATCCATGAAGGTGAGGCAGAAAGCACCGCGCAGGGTCGGCAGCAGGTCGAGTGCTGCTTCTTCGAGGGAATCGAAGTCGTGCTCCGCCAGCAGGGCGGTGACGAGTGCGGTGTCGGTGGTGTTGCCCTGGGCGAGTTCGCCGTGCTTGGGGGGCTTGCCGCCGTTCTTTTCAATCAGACGCTCGTAGAGATCTGCCGAGTTGGTGAGGTTACCATTGTGCGCCAGGCAGAGCGTGCCGTGCGGGGTGGTACCGAGAGTAGGCTGTGCGTTAGCCCAGTGGGATGCGCCGGTGGTGGAGTATCGGGCGTGGCCGATAGCGTGGTCGCCGGGCATGGAGCTGAGGGTGGCTTCGTCAAAGACCTGGGAGACGAGTCCCATGTCCTTGTACACGTGGATGCGTTTGCCGTTGCTGGTTGCGATACCTGCTGATTCCTGGCCGCGGTGCTGGAGTGCGTACAGGCCGTAGTAGGTTAGCTTTGCCACGTCCTCGCCGGGTGCCCAGACACCGAAGACGCCGCAGGCGTCCTTGGGGCCGTGGTCAATCGGATCGAGGTCGTGAGTGAGTTTTCCGTCGGGGCGAATCAATTCACTTCTTTTCGACGTTGGGACTGCGGATGCGTCTGCGCAGGCGCAAGACGGACGTGTGTTTCTGTACTCGCACCTGCCTGTGTGTGCGGTAGCATACACCAGACCTTTAAAAGTGTACCGGGTTTCAACGTAGACGTGGTGAAGGATACGCTAAATACCTCAGTATGGACCACTAGAACAGGCAACAAACACGCCAAATTACGAAAACTGCGTGGACCTGCGGGCTCGTAGCAAATTCTAGAAGAGCGGAAGAAGCACCGATAAATCACTGCGCTCGCCCGACGCATCAAGCGCACCGGCACCCACCGCCTGCTCCCATGAACACGCACCCAGCACTAGTGCCGCCCACACGAGCGGGCGCGCCTCCACCACGGACGGCGGGGTGCCGCGCGTATGGCGAGGACCCGCCACGCACTGGGTCACGCCCAGCGGGGGTACGCGTACCTCCACACTATTGCCGGGGGCGAGGGTGGCAAGCTCCTCAAGGGTGAAGCGAACGAAGGTCGCACGCACAGAACGGGGGAGCGCGGCGAACGCCTGCTCCACCTCGGTGGCACTCAGCAGGTACTCGCCTCGGGCGTGCGAATCCGCAGGCTCGCCGGCTGCCGCACGCTGCGCCTCAAAGAAAGCACGCACTTCGCGTACCGCCGCCATGCCGTCTGCTTCGGAAGTTTTACGTCGAATCGCCACGATTAGTCCTCTTCCGGGGCGCCGGGAACCAGACCCTCGCGGGTGAAAAGCTCCTCATGTACGCGCAGCTCGCCCACCTCAACCGGCTTACCGTCCACGAAGCCGCCGGTCACCGGGTGAACCACCAGCGCGAGTAGGCGCTCGCATTCCTCGGCGCTCAGGTAGCCGCCAGCGGCGAGAGCGCGCAGAGCCACGGCGTACATGGCGCGGTGCGAACCGTCGCTCATCTTCACCACCACGGACGCGCCCGAACGCAGACCAATGCAGAGCACGCCCTCCGCGCCGCCCTTGACGATCGCGTCCAGTTCTTCGCTGAGCACGGTGTCGGGGGAGCCGGGTGCCTGAATCAGCTCGGGGTCACAAACTTTACCTTCGAGGGGCGTTTGATGCGTCTTTACCGAATGCCGAGCAGTTCTCGCGCATATCCGATGCGTGTAGAAAGCAAGGCTGAAATATATAAAAGCTGTTTAGTTGATGAGTTCTCTGTTATTGCTTAGCAATTCGTTAACTAAAAAACTTACAAACTCAAAAACTTAAGAACTCACCAACCGGTCAGCTCATCAACTTACAACCCCATCAACTCAAAAGCTCACATATGACTATTATTGGTATCGCTGGCGGAACAGGCTCAGGTAAAACCACCGTCGTCAAGAAGATTGTAGAAACGCTACCGCCGCATTATGTGGCTGTGGTTCCTTTGGACTCTTATTACAACGACACAACGGGGATGACCGAAGAAGAGCGCCACGCCATCAATTTCGACCATCCCGATGCTTTCGATTGGAAGCTCCTGATCAAGCAAGTTAATGAACTGCGAGAGGGTAAAGCCATCGAGCAACCCACTTACTCGTATCTGCAATGTAACCGTTTGGCTGAAACCGTTCACGTCGAACCTAAGCCTGTGATCATCATTGAGGGGATAATGACCTTACTCAATAAAAAGTTGCGCGACGTGATGGACCTGAAAATCTTTGTCGATTGCGATCCCGACGAACGATTGATCCGCAATATCCAGCGCGACACCATTGACCGCGGACGTACCGTTTCGATGGTCGTTGAGCGCTATTTGCAAGTGCTTAAACCGATGCACGAACAGTTTATTGAACCTACGAAACGTTATGCCGACCTCATCATACCGCAAGGTGGCGAGAATGTCAAAGGCATCGGAATCCTCTGCAAATATATCGAAGGGCTTTTTCCTGTTTAGTAAATGTCCTAAATAATCGATAGAAATAATGATGATTTTATTTGTTTATTTATGAATATTTTATAACTTTGCAGCGTTTTAAGGTAAAAAAGAAATAACATTAAGATTGCAAGTTTATGAAAAAATTATTTCTCGCATCGTTGATGATGCTCTCGTTAAGTACCGTTTGTCTGGCCCAAGGCGACTCGAAAATGGAGTCTATGAAAGAGCAACAGAAAGTATTGAAGCTCAATACTAAATTAAATGGGCTACGAATGGACTATCAGAAAGCTATCCAAGAGACAGCTGAACTGCAACAAAAAGCTGCTGAGGCCAATGCCGAAGCCAATAGCTCGACCACTGCAGCTTCTTACTCTACTTCCGACGCATCGGCCACAGCCAAAGTTGCCAAAGAACGCGCTAAAGTTTTGAAGAAAGTAAAGAAAGCTAATGATAAATTGGCAAAGAGCCAAAAGAAAGTCAAAACGTTGGAAAAGAAGATTCGGGATACAGAAGCTGAATTAGCTAAATTAGATGAGAAAATCCAGTTTGTAGATCAGTAACTTATTACAGGTCTTTGCAATAATATCGCTTAAAGAGAACAGTCTTTTCACTGTCATCCCATAGGAGTTATTCCGGATGGAAGGCATTGGAAAGACTGTTTTTATTTTGTTTAGATATATAATGTTCAATAAAGAAAGTCGGTATTCATAAATTAATAG
>CALGXU010000361.1 GCA_937935205.1 uncultured Rothia sp. | reverse complement strand
GCCGACGTGTATTTAGGCTACCCTGGTTAGACTGATTGGCACGTTAGACGCGAGCGAAGGAAAGGTACACGGACATGGCTGAACGCCTCAGCGAAAAATTTGAGATTCGCCCTTGGCAGGAGGGCGATGACCTTGCCCTGCTTGAGATTTGGAACTCTGCCCGCAATGAGGTTGAGGAGCGCCAGCGTGGCCTTTTCGGCCCGGATACGGATGCGCCGTTTAGCCGCACCCTGGTGGTGACTGCTTCGGGTGTGCCGGTGGCTGCCGGTACTGTGGTGGCTTCGCTGCTGCATCCGACGCGTCTGTGGTCCTACATTGAGGTGGCAACTGACCACCGCCGCCAGGGCATCGGCACCGCCTTGATGGACGCCCTGCGAGAGGTGGCCGCGGCGCACGGCCAGACGACCGCTCTGCGCGTGAAGCTGTCGCCGTTTAGTGACGGTGAGGAGTTCGCCCAGGCGGCTGCCATGAAGCTGGTTCAGCGTTCACGCATGGTTCGTGTGGAGCCGGGTGCGATTCCTCCGGTGTCTTTGCGTGAGGATGCTGACGGTAACGAGACTCAGGCGATTGAGGATTTGGCGACCGGTTCGGTGGAGCTGACCGCCGCGCTGTGGGATTTCTACCGCCGCGCCCACGAGTGGGATGTTCCCGCTGAGGTGGGCCTGGGTACCGTGAACCGCTATTTCCTCTCGGATGAGGTGCGTGCCTTTGGCGCCGTGGTGCTTCGTGATCATATTCGTGAGGCTGCCGCCGAGGGTAAGAAGGGCCCGATTGCGGCGTTTGCGGTGAGCTACCACCCCTTTGAGACTGATCCGGAGGCGGCGCTGGTGAATGAGAACACCGCCACCGAGCTGCTGCTGGGTTACGACTTCGATAATGAGGGTGCCGTGGAGGCGATTATGCAGGTGTTGTCCCTGCTGAGCGCTAAGTACCCGGTGCTGGTTGAGGTTGATGACGCCATGGAGGCGCTGGTTCAGGTAACCGACGTGCTGCTGCGTGCCGGTACTGCTTCTGTGGAGGGGGATCCGACCTATATTTACGTGACCGAGTAGGCTCTCGGTATTGAGCCTGCCGGCTGACTCTTGCTGAAGGGGCGGGGGAGCGGAGTGTTTCCCCGCCCCTTTCGCGTGCCTGCGCATCCTCACGGTTGCTGAGCCTGTGCCGTGCCGCTGCACTGTGCTCCTGTACCCCGTCAGCTGAGTCCGGTTCTCGATTTGCCCCCCGTATGCCACAATAGAGGGGTGAATTCTGAA
>CALGXU010000360.1 GCA_937935205.1 uncultured Rothia sp. | reverse complement strand
GCTGTTTTGACGCTGGGTGCGTGGACCGGTCTGCGCTATGTGGAGCGTAGCTACTACGTGGGTGAGAGTGATGGCACGGTTGCGGTGTACAACGGTATTCCGCATGCGTTGGGCCCGATTCGTCTTTCTCACGTGGTGGAGAATACCGATATTCCCACGAGTGAGCTGAGCGATCATACTCGTTCTTTGTTGCGTAATGCGATTACGGCGAAGGACCTGGATGATGCGCACCAGATTGTGTCTCGTTTGAAGACTCAGGCGGATCAGACGCGTGAGAAGGCTGAGCAGGCTGCTGCTTCGGCTTCGGCTTCTGCATCACCGTCTGCTTCTGCAATTCCGAGCACCGATCCGGCTTCCGCGCCCCCTGTAGCGCCTGAGCAGGCTTCTGAACAGGCTTCCGCACCTGCTGCAGAGGGCGGTGAGAACAATGGCTAAGTTCTCGTTCCGTCGTGAGTCGGATGCGCCCCGTGCACGCCGTTTCACGGAGCTTTTCCTGCTGGTTTTGGCGGTGGGTATCAGCTCCTTCGGCATGTACCTGATTGATCCGGAGCATGCTTTTGATACGTCGAAGAGCCAGTGGCTGCCGTGCACGGTGGTGCTGGGTGCCGGTGCTCTTCTGATTCACTTGGTCATGCAGTTCCGCGCCCGCTACGCTGATCCGTTTATTTTGCCGCTGGTGGTGGCTCTGAACGGTATTGGTTTGACCATGATTTATCGTTTGGATCCGCAGATTGCGGCTCCGGTGGGTGATGGTCAGCTGATGTGGACCGGCGTGTCTATGGTGCTGTGCGCGATTATTGTGTTCGTGCTCAGGGATTACCGTCTGCTGCGTAAGGTCACGTACACCTCCCTGGTGCTGTCGATGATTCTGCTCATCATGCCGCTGGTTCCGGGTCTGGGTATGGAGCTCAATGGTGCTCGTATTTGGATTCATATCGGTAACCGCACGTTCCAGCCGGGTGAGGTCGCGAAGATTACTCTGGCGATTTTCTTCGCCGGCTATTTGGCGACGCACCGTGACCTGATTTTGGTGGCTGGCCGCCGCATCGGTCCTATCAATCTGCCGCGTCTGCGTGATTTGGCGCCGGTGTTTTTGGCGTGGATTGTGAGCCTGGGTGTTCTGGTGTTCCAGAAGGACCTTGGTTCGGCAATTATGTTCTTTGGCCTGTTCATGGCGATGCTGTACCTGTCGACCGGTCGTATTTCGTGGCTGGTGGTTGCGGGTGTCGGTATGGCTGTGGGTGGCTATTTCGCGTACCACTACGTCTCGCACGTGCATGCCCGTATTTATGCGTGGGTGCATGCTTTTGATCCGGATATTTACCAGGCGTCTCCCGGTGGTTCGGGTCAGATTTTGCAGGGCGTTTTCGGTCTGGCTTACGGCGGTCTTTTTGGCCGCGGTTGGGGTCAGGGCCGCGCGAACCTCGTCCCGTACGCTAATTCGGATATGATCATTTCCTCCTTGGGTGAGGAACTGGGCCTGGTGGGTCTGGGTGCCATCCTGATGATGTTCATGCTCCTGGTTTCGCGCGGTTACCGTGCGGCGTTGGGTACTCGTGATGGTTTCGGCAAGCTGCTGGCTGCCGGCCTGTCTACGGTCATGGTTCTGCAGCTGTTCGTGGTGATTGGCGGCGTGACTCGATTGATTCCGCTGACTGGTCTGACGACTCCTTTCATGTCTGCCGGTGGCTCCTCGTTGGTGGCTAACTGGATTATTGTGGCGCTGTGGTTGTCTATTTCTCATAGTGCCCGCGCACCTCACCTGGTGGCTGGTTATGATGCTCCGCAGGGTATTGACCATGCGGACACAAGCTACGAGCCGGAGGGTGCTACTAGCGTTCTGGCGCGTATTACGGCTAAGGATTCTGGAGGTGAGAAGAATGGATAGGGCTATTCGCCGCATGTGGATGTCTGCCGCGTGCGTGTTTGTCCTGCTGATGGGTACCCTCAGCTATATTCAGTTCTTCGATTCGAAGACGCTGATGAATAATCAGTGGAATTCTCGAGCGCTCTACGACAATTACGGTTCGGCACGTGGTTCGATTGTGGTTGACGGTACGGAGATTGCTTCGTCGGTGAAGTCCGATGATGAGTACAACTACCAGCGTGTGTATAACCACCCGCTCAAGTATGCGGCTCTGACGGGTTATTTCTCCACGATTTATGGCGCGACCGGCCTGGAGGCTGCACTCGATAAGGAGCTTGCCGGCACGAGCGATAGCCAGTTCTACGACCGTGTGGCGCAGCTGTTCAGTGGTTCTTCCGCGCAGGGCGCTAGCGTGGAGCTGACGATCAATTCGAAGCTTCAGGATATTGCGTACAACGCACTGCAGGGCCGTAAGGGCGCTGTGGTGGCGATGAACCCGAAGACCGGTGAGATTCTGGCGATGGCTTCTTCGCCGTCCTATGACCCGAATCTTCTGTCGGCTCATACGAGCTCTTCGGTTTTGGCGAATTACCAGGCGCTGACTTCTGATGAGGACAGCCCCCTGTTCAACCGTGCAATTGCGGGTAACACCTATTCGCCGGGTTCGACCTTCAAGATTATTGATGCGGTGGCGGCGCTGGAGTCCGGCAAGTACAACGCATCTTCGGTCATTCCGAACCCCGCGCAGTTGCCGCTGCCGGGTACGAACATTAGCCTGCCGAACTATACGGACGGTCAGTGTGGCACCCGTACTCAGGCGACGATTGAGTGGGCTTTGGCTCAGTCCTGTAATACGCCGTTTGCGCAGATTGCGATGGATTTGGGTCAGGAGCGTATCGCGAAGACCGCTGAGAATTTTGGTTACGGCCAGGATTTGAAGATTCCTTTGACGGTTTCTAAGTCGTCTTTCCCGTCGAATCTGACGCAGAGCCAGCTGGCTCAGTCGGCGATTGGTCAGTACGACGTGAAGACCACTCCGCTGCAGGTGGCGATGACTTCTGCGGCGATTGCGAATGGCGGCGTGCAGATGAAGCCGAACCTGATTCGTTCGGTGAAGACCAGCAACCTGAGCACTTTGCAGGAGTTCTCTCCTGAGAAGCTGCGTACGTCCACTAGCCCTGAAATTGCTAACCAGGTAAAGCAGTGGATGGTGAACGCGGTTGATAATGGTATTGCACGTAATGCTGGTGTCCCCGGTGTGAAGGTGGCGGGTAAGACCGGTACCGCGGAGACCACGGCAGGTTTGAATAATTCTTGGTTTACCGGTTTCGCACCGGCTGATGATCCTCAGATTGCGATTGCTGTGGTTTATGAGGATATTGATGTGGCGACCGGTGCCCAGTTGGCAACCAGTACTAGTAAGCAACTCTTTGAGGCGGTGTTGAACAAGTGAGGCCTGCGGCTGATATCACTTTGGGCGGGCGCTACACCCTAACCGAACGTATCGCGATTGGCGGTATGGGCGAGGTGTGGAAAGCTCGCGACAAGGTGCTTGGGCGCATCGTTGCGGTCAAAATCCTCAAGGAGGAGTACACCGGTGACCCGGGCTTCTTGGAGCGTTTCCGCGCTGAAGCCCGTAATACGGCGCTGTTGAACCACCCCGGCGTAGCGAATGTTTTCGACTACGG
>CALGXU010000359.1 GCA_937935205.1 uncultured Rothia sp. | reverse complement strand
CCCTCGAGGTGCACTACAAGGGCAAGACCATCGCCGACGTGCTCGAAATGCCCGTGGAGGAGGCCGCCGAGTTCTTCGCCGCGTTCACCCCGATTGCGCGCCACCTGAACACCCTCGTGGACGTGGGCCTGGGCTACATTCGCCTGGGCCAGCCCGCAACCACCCTCTCCGGCGGTGAGGCGCAGCGTGTGAAGCTCGCACCCGAACTGCAGAAGCGCTCCAACGGCCGCTCCATCTACGTGCTGGACGAGCCGACCACCGGCCTGCACTTTGAAGACATCCGCAAGCTGCTCGCCGTGCTGCAATCGCTGGTGGACAAGGGCAATAGCGTCATCACCATCGAGCACAACCTGGACGTGGTCAAGTGCGCCGACTGGATTATTGACATGGGCCCCGAAGGCGGTAGCGGCGGCGGCACTGTCATCGCCGAGGGCACCCCGGAACAGGTGGCTCAGGTGGAGGGCTCGCACACCGGCGCGTTCCTTGCTGAGATCCTGAACTAGTCGAGAACTTGAACTAAAGGAAAGTTACGTGACCGACACTCAAGGAAACACACCTGTTCAAGGAGTTGCCCGAGGCGCTACGAGCTTTAGCGCGCGCCGCGGCACTGTGAACCGGGGAGCCGTGAACCGTGGAGCTGTAAACCGTGGTGCTGTGACCACCGCGGACCGTGCCCGGCACATCCTGCACACCCAGCTGGAGGCGGACTTCTGCCAGGCGCCCGGCTCGATTAGCCGCGCCCTTCAAGAGCTACGCGACTACCCGGACGACGAAAGCCTGCCGCTGCTCGCCACCGTGCAGCCGCCTTCCGAGAAGATGGGTGCCGCACGCCGCCGCAACGACGACATCTGGGAGCTGCGCGTCGCCAACTACGCGAGCGTCGGCATTCTCTGCGCCAAGCATCCGCGCGTGCTGGACAAGGCCGTCGACTACATGCTCGGCGACCAGTCGAACTGGCTGGGCGACTATGCACAGCTTCGCCAGCTCAACGAACTGCTCACCCCCTACACCCAGCAGGTTAGCGGCACGAGCATCTACTATACGCCCGGCCGCGCCCTGCTGAACTCGGTCGTACCCGAGGGCGTGCAGGCGCAGGAGGTCAAGTGCGCCGTGCCCGGTGTGGGCATGATGCGCCGCGTCGACCCCGCCGAGCTGAAGGCGGCGCTGCTCGCCGAAATTACCGGCGAGCGCACTATTCGCAGGGAGGCGAACGCCTCCGCGGGTGCGATTGAGGTTGACCCGGAAGACACGGAGGCGCGCGTAACCCGCCTGCGCGTGGAGCTGCTGGACGCTGAGCAGTTTGAGCGTTTCCGCGGGGATAAGCGCTACTCGAATGCGCTGGGCTTTAGCGTGGCCCGTCCGGATGTGCTGGTGCTCGCCGCATACCCGGTGGATGAGAAGGCATCTGAGGCCTCTGAAGTGGCTGCAGAGGGGGAGAATGACCCTGCGCTCGCAGACCCTATCGCTATGGTTGGCATGAGCGACGATTCGCCGATTATGCGCCAGATTGGTATTGATGTATTGCCCGCCTTCCGCGGCGCGGGTATCGCGAGTGCCCTGGTGCGCGATGCCGCCCGACTCACCCTGGCGGAGGGGTACCTGCCGTTCTACGGTACAAGCCCGTCGCACATGCTGTCGCAGAGGGTTGCGATGAATGCCGGGTTGGTGCCGACCTGGTGGGAGTACGTGTCCACCAGCCTGAACGACCTACCCATGGACTAGGTGCTATATATGAAAAAGCCCCCGAGATGTGGAGTCTCGGGGGCTTCTATGTGCTCATTTCGCGGGGTTCAGAGCCTAGAACCTTATCGTCTAGACCCCTACCTTCTACAGCTCCGCGCCGTTGCTGGCAATCACCTCGCGGTACCAGTGGAAGGACTTCTTGCGGTAGCGCGCCAGGGTGCCGGTGCCGTCGTCGTTGCGGTCCACGTAGATGAACCCGTAGCGCTTGGACATCTGCGCGGTGGAGGCGCTAATCATGTCGATGCAACCCCAGGTGGTGTAGCCGAGCACGTTCACGCCGTCCTCAATCGCCTCGCGTACCGCGTGCAGGTGCTGGCGCAGGTAGTCGATGCGGTAGTCGTCCTCCACGGTGAGCTCGCCGTTCACTTCGACCAGTTCGTCGCGGGCACCCAGACCGTTCTCCACGATGAACAGCGGCTTCTGCCAGCGGTCCCAATACTGGTTCAGGACCACGCGCAGACCGGTCGGGTCGATCTGCCAGCCCCATTCGCTGGCGGGCAGGGTCGGGTTCACCACGCCGCCGAGGATGTTGCCTTCGCCGCGCTCGCCGCGTGCCGGGTCGCCGGTCGCGCAGGTGGACATATAGTAGCTGAACGACACGAAATCCACGGTGTTCTTCAGGTCCTCGCGGTCCTGCTCGGTAATGTTCAGCTCCACACCCTTCTCACGCAGGGCACGCAGGAAGTAGCCGGGGTATGCGCCGCGCACGTGCACGTCACCGAACGCGAAGTTCGCCTGTTCCGCCTGCATGGCGGCGAGTACGTCGGCGGGGTCGGGGGTGAGCGGGTAGGTGGGCATGGCAAGAATCATGCAGCCGACCTGCGCATCCGGTGCCAGTTCGCGTGCCGCAGCGGTGGCGCGTGCGGAGGCGACCAGCTCGTGGTGCATCGCCTGGTACAGGTCGGCGTCGCTGAGCTGGTCCGCCGGGGTGTTGATGCCGCCGGACATGAACGGCAGGTGCAGCATCGAGTTGATTTCGTTGAAGGTCAGCCAGTACTTCACGCGCTTGCCGTAGCGTGCGAACACGGTGCGGGCGTAGCGTTCGTAGAAGCCGATGAGTTCGCGGCTGGTCCAGCCGTTGTACTGTTCGACCAGGTGCAGCGGGGTTTCGTAGTGGCTGAGGGTGATGAGCGGTTCCATGCCGTGCTTTTCGAGCTCGTCGAGCACGCGGTCGTAGAAGGCGAGGCCCGCCTCGTTCGGGGTTTCTTCGTCGCCGCGGGGGAAGATACGCGACCAGGCGATGGAGAAGCGGAAGACCTTGAAACCCATCTCCGCGAGCAGGGCGATGTCTTCGCGGTAGCGGTGGTAGAAGTCGATGCCCTCCAGCTTGAGGTTGTCCTCGGTGGGTTCGGCGGTGCGCGGGTACAGGCCGCCGGCGGGCAGCACATCCTGCAGGCTGGGGCCCTTGCCGTCTTCGTCCCAGGCACCCTCGAACTGGTTGGCGGCGGTGGCGCCTCCGAAGAGGAAGCCGTCAGGGAACGCGCCGAGCGGCTGCGGCTCGGTCAGCGCCGGGTTGGAGTTGGGCAGAGGGGCGGTTTGGGCGGTGATGTGCTGGTCCTGATGCACGGCATCCTCCAAGGTGTTTTGGGTCTTTCTTCTACCCTAGCGGAGGGGGTGGGGGATTACTAGGGTTGCGCTGGTTGGGGCTCAATTTTGGGGTGCTCAACGGGCGCGTAAAAGCCCGGTATTCTCACACGAAAATTCACGTGAAAATACCGGGCTACGCAGTGTTTTTACGCTGGGCTAAGCTGCCGCGGGGTCTGCGCTACTAGTTGGCGAAGCCGAGCGCGAACAGCCACGCGGTACCG
>CALGXU010000358.1 GCA_937935205.1 uncultured Rothia sp. | reverse complement strand
TTGCTTCAACTTCTCCTCTATCCGGTCGATTTCAGGTTCTTCGACGGCCCTTCCCTGCTCCAACTGGTCTCTTAGAGTTTCCAAATACTCTGTCGTCTCTTCTAACAGCGATAGGGCCTCATCTGTGCCTACTCCTTCTTCCCCTCCCTTCTCTTCCCCTGCCTGCAGAGAAAGGACTTTTGCACGCGCCTCCGCTTCTGCGGCATGTTTTTTCATATCCTGCTTCACCTGCTGTAACTCTTTTTGCAGGGTTTTACCGGCCTCCTGTGCCTCCGCGTTGCGGCGCTACCCTCCGGTGCTACCAGGCCAGGGCCTGGGCGCGGCGACGAATCTCGGTCTTGCGGCCGTCAATCAGTGCGTCGATCGGGCGGCCGGGCAGGGATTCGTCCTCGGTGTACAGCCAGACGATGGCTTCCTCATCGCTGAAGCCGGAGTCCTTCAGCACCACGAGGGTGCCCTTGAGGGATTCCAGCACGCGCGAACCGTTCAGGAACAGCGCGGGAACCTTGCGCACGTTGGTTTCCGGGTCGCGCAGCGCGATGAGCGTACCGTCAGAAATCAGGTTGTGTACGCGGGTCACCTTCAGGTCGAGGGCCTGCGCAATTTCGGGGATAGTTACCCACTCGCCGACGAGGGCGAAGGTCTGAGCAATATTTTCGTTAGTCACCTTTTAAGAGTGCCAGAGCTGGCACGTATTTACCACTTTTGACCCGCATCTGGCACGGGGGCTCTCCTGCGCACCTTTCATTTTTGAGCGTTGCCCGCGGTTCGTGAATTGGGTTCGGAGCCTTCGGCGCTTCTTAAGAATTCGCTGAGTGTTCACCTGCTCGGCGCTCTTTGGCATCGCTTCACCCCAGGTGGGCGGGCTAAAATGTTGAGACGTATGAATACTCCCAGCCCACGCCGGATTTCTCCCGTGAACCCTCGTTCTTCTTCTAATACTTCTGTTCCTCCCGCCACTCGTCCCGCTGCCTCTGATACCGCTATCGGTTCTTCGCAGTGGCTCAGTGGCGCCATTATTGAGGGTCACTACCAGGTGGGTTCGCTCATTGGCCGCGGCGGCATGAGCGAGGTTTATTATGCGTTGGACCTGTGGTCGAATAACCCGGTCGCGCTCAAGGTCCTCTCCCCCACTCTGGCTGAGGATGCGGCGAACCGTCAGAAGTTCCACCGTGAAGAGCGTTCAATGCGCCAGGTGGGTGGCGGCGGGCATACCGTGGGCGTGATTTCGTCGGGTACCGAATATTTTTCGGGCAAGATGGTCATGTACATCGTCTTGGAGTATGTGCACGGTTGCACCCTGAGTCAGCTGTTGCGTGTGCGTAATGCTCTGTCCCTGGGTGAGGCTCTGGATATTCTCATTCCGGTGGTGGAGGCGCTCTCGGAGGTGCACGCGAACCGCTACCTGCACGGCGACATTAAGCCGGGCAATATTCTTCTTGACGCTAACGGTCAGGTGAAGCTCACGGACTTCGGCCTTTCCCGCCGTGATGATCAGGTGGATGCGGGCGCCCCCATGGGTACCCCCGCCTATGTTGCGCCGGAGGTCCTGGACCCCAAGGTGAAGGTTGGCGCGCAGGCTGATATTTTTGCGCTCGGCGTGATGATGTACCGCATGCTTTCAGGTCGCCTACCCTTTGTGGGCCTGGAGAATGACCAGCAGGTGCTCTACCACAACGCGAATATTGAGATGCCCGCGCTGACCGATGTCGCGCCGGGTGCGGATCGCGATATTGCGGGGCTGATTTCGTGGTGTACCCGCAAGCAGCCTCACGCCCGCCCGGAGGATGCGACCGAGCTGTTTACGGCTCTGCTGGAGATTTCTGAGTCGCTGGGTGAGTCCGAGCGTGCCTGGCGTGCCCCCTCGTGCCCGGAGCCGGAGCTTCCCCTCTGGGAGGCTGTTGCCGATATTGCGGAGCGTAGCGGTGCCGCGCAGATGGTGCGTAACACCCCGATTAGTGCTTTTAGCGATGCCCGCGATCTGCTGGCGTACGATGTCTACTCCCCCGACAGCCTCGTATACGATGCCTCGGCGGCTGGTCAGGGCGTGCACCTTGCCGATGTGGACGCCGAGGACTCGGTGCTGAACCGCCAGGGCATTCCGCCGCTGGTAAGTTCCGCCTCCGATGATGACTCTGAGGGTGAGCCGGAGAAGAGTAAAAAGTCCGCTAAGCACGGTTTGGGTTCTTTCCTAGACCGCCGTGCGGGCGCTAAGGGACCGCTGACTCAGTCCGTTGGCATTGGTCCACAGACGGAGCAGGAGTTCATCTCAGCTCACGGCGAGTACGCACCGATTCATGCCGAGCGTTCGTTGAGCCCTTCGGAGTCGCGACGTTCGAAGGCTAAGGGCTCGGCGAGCGCAGCTGAGGCTTCACCGGCTGATGAGGCCGCTTCTTCTCAGGATTCCGAGCAGTCTGCGCAGAAGGATCCCCGCCTACCCGCCAAGCAGTTTAGGACTCCGCCTTCGGGTATGGCTGTGGGCGGTTGGGCCCTGGCGCTGATCCTGCTGGGTATGGGTTCAAGCTTTACCGGTTGGTGGCTTGCGACCTCGCTGGTGCAGTCGCAGTGGTGGCGTAACGTTGAGGCGTTCCTGACCTTCTAGCGCTCTGACCTTCTAGAGCCTGTAGCGCCGCTCTTCTGCCGTGCGCAGGTTAAACGCAATTGCCCGGGTCTTCACTCCCAATGAGTGAAGACCCGGGCATTGTTTTTCTGCTATTTGTCACCGACTAGTCCGGCGAGGCGCATGAACGTTTTATGCGCGGTTCTTGAGGTACTCGGAGACCAGGAACGCGATTTCCAGGGACTGCGAGTGGTTCAGACGCGGGTCGCACAGGGACTCGTAGCGGTCAGCCAGTGCTGCTTCGTCGATGGCGTCGGAGCCGCCCAGGCATTCGGTCACGTCGTCGCCGGTCATCTCCACGTGGATACCGCCGGGGAACGAGCCCAGAGCCTCGTGCACCTCGAAGAAGCCGCGAACCTCGTCGAGCACGTCGTCGAAGCGGCGGGTCTTGTAGCCGGAGGGCACGGAGATGGTGTTGCCGTGCATCGGGTCGGTAACCCAGACGACCTTCGCACCTTCAGCCTGAACACCTTCAACGATTGCGGGCAGCTTCTCGCGGATGTTCTTCGCACCCATGCGGGTGATGAAGGTCAGGCGGCCGGGCTCGCGGTTCGGGTCGAGCTTGTCGATCAGTGCGAGTGCGTCCTCTGCGGTGGTGGTTGGCCCCAGCTTCACGCCGATAGGGTTGCGGACCTTGGAGAGGAAGTCTACGTGTGCATCGTCGATGCCGCGGGTGCGCTCGCCAATCCACAGGAAGTGCGCGGAGGTGTCGTAGGGCAGCTGGGTGCGCGAGTCGATGCGGGTGAGGGCACGCTCGTAGTCCAGCACGAGCGCCTCGTGGCCGACGTACAGGTCGGTGGTCTTGAGGGCTTCGAAGTTCACGCCGCAGGCTTCCATGAACTTGAGGGCGCGGCCGATTTCGTTGGCGGTCTTCTCGTAGCGTTCATGCGCGGGGTTGGAGGTGAAGCCACGGTTCCACTGGTGCACGGCGCGCAGGTCTGCGAAGCCGCCCTTGGTGAAGGCGCGCACCAGGTTCAGGGTGGATGCGCTGGTGTGGTAGCCGCGCAGCATGCGCTTGGGGTCGTGTACGCGGGCTTCGGGGGTGAAGTCGAAACCGTTGACGGTCTCACCGCGGAAGGAGGGCAGGGTGACGTCGCCGCGGGTTTCCATGTCTGCGGAGCGCGGCTTGGAGAACTGACCCGCCATGCGGCCCATCTTCACCACGGGCATGGAGGCGCCGTAGGTGAGCACTGCAGACATCTGCAGGATGGTCTTGACTCGGCCGGAGATCTTGTCGGCGGTTGCGCCGGCGAAGGTTTCTGCGCAGTCGCCGCCCTGCAGCAGGAATGCGCGGCCTTCAGCAACCTCACCGAGTGCCTGGCGCATGGCGTCAACCTCACCAGCGAAGACGAGCGGCGGTACCGAGTTCAGTTCGGCGATGGTGCTCTCAAAATCTTCGTGCTCGCTCCAGGTGGGCTGCTGGTCAATGTGCAGCTGACGCCAGGTGTCCAGGCCGTGGTCGGGGGCCTGCGAGGTGCTGAGGTTTTGATTGCTCATCTTCACTCCATCGGGATGGTCTTGTGCGTTTTCTGATTCAGCCCCGTTTCGGGTGCTCGGCGCGCCACGCGGCGTGCCGGCTTGCGATTCTTCAAGCTGAATAGACCTAATTGTACTCTTGCTTGCTTCAACACCTAACCCCGAGGTCAGGTACATCTCACATGTTTAGATAGCGTCCCGGTGTCGGTGATAGGTGTCGGCAATCAGCGGGTTGATGAGTAGCGGGTTGATGAGCAGCGGGGTAATGTGAACGGTTGCAGAACGACATACGGAAGGGCGGGAGACGGCATGTACCGCATCCCGCCCTCTGGCGCATGTGTGCATCTGGCGTATGTGCGCACCCGGGGTGCTGTCTCAATGTTTAGTGCTGCAGGTGTGCGACTGCCTCATCAGCGCTCATGTTCTTATCAGCCATGAGCTTCTTGACGCGGTCGGCGTACACGTCCACGTATTCCTGGCCGCTGAGGGCACGGATCTCGGAGCCAATACGGTCGGCGATTTCACGCTGAACACGGTGGCTCAGGTCTGAGCCGTCGGTGTATTCCTCGAAGGTGAGGGGCTTGCCGATAATGGTGCGCACCTGGATGGGCTTGCCGTTGTGGCGCAGGCGGATACGGTTCGAGCCGGAGGGCTGAATCAGGTCGGTACCAATCTGGCCGACGGGTACTACGGGCACGCCGGTTTCTAGGGCGAGGCGGGCGACACCGACCTTGGGGCGGTAGCCGCGTCCGTCGGGGCTACGGGTACCTTCAGGGTAGATACCGATGACGCCACCATCCTTGAGGACCTGCGCGCCGGCGTTGAGGGATTCCTGGCTCTTCTGGCCGCCCGAACGGTCCATGGGAAGCTGACCGACACCGCGGAAGAATGCCGCCATGGCGCGGCCCTTCACACCGGGGGTGGTGAAGTAGTCGCTCTTGGCGAGGAAGTTTACGGTGCGCGGCATGGCGAGAGGAATGAAAATGGAGTCGCAGAACGCCAGGTGGTTGCTGGCGACGATGTAGGGCCCCTCGGGCAGATTTTCGAGGCCCACCACGTCATGGTGGTACAGTCCCTGTAGCAGGGGGGAGCCAAGAATCTTGAGCGTTGAATAGAGGGCGGTGTTAGGCATGGGGTCTCCTCTCTGAATGTTCCCGGCTCAATTCTAGCGTGTCTGGAGAAGCGCGAGAGAACGCGCGATAATTAAAGAAAAGAGAACGATTTTTCTGCGCACCGGTGTATCGGGTGCGCTGGGGGCGATATATCAGCACCGGTGCTGTATCTGCGGTAGCCGGTCGGGGTACGCTATAGAGCTTCACCTGCACTTATATTCGCGCAGGCTGGCGAAGGAGGACCATGAGCATTTTCGATAACTCGCTGGAGCCGCTCAAGCGGATGCGCCGCAAGGCTCGCGAGCGCCGGCTTCTTGCGACCCAAAATGTTAAGGATTCCCTGGCGCGTCGCCTCGGGGAGGAGCAGGAGGCGTTCGACCACTCCCCCGTATCTTTTACCCCCGATTCGGTGCAACATT
>CALGXU010000357.1 GCA_937935205.1 uncultured Rothia sp. | reverse complement strand
GAAGGACCTGGCTGAGGGCGCCTACCGTGGTGATGCGGTGACCCTGCAGCTGGGCACGAACCCGCGCGCGAAGATGATGGCGATGCGCGATGGCTTCGTGAAGATTTTTGCTCGCCGCCACTCCGGCACCGTCATTGGTGGTGTGGTGGTTGGTCAGCGTGCTTCCGAGCTGATTTACCCCATTGCCCTGGCGGTGGAGAAGAAGCTCGCGGTCGATGACCTGGCGGATACCTTCACGGTTTACCCCTCGCTCTCCGGCTCTATCGCTGAGGCGGCACGCAAGCTACACACTCGCGGCCTGTAAGCCGTGCATACGAGGTGCTGAGCTGGGTGTTTCCCGCCTGGTGCAGCATCCCGGAACAGCATAAAAGCGGTGGGGGTCGCCTCTTAAATTCCTAAGATTCAGGAGGCGACCCCCACCGCTTTTGCCGTCAAGAAGCGTTAGCTGCTCGAAGTTTTACTTCGTGGTGCTGACGGCGTTCATGTCCACGTCACGGGTTTCGTGGGTGAGCAGGATGAAGACAACGCTCAGAATCGAAGCGAATGCCAGGTAGCCACCCACTGCAGCCACACCATAGGAAGTGTTCAGCCAAACAGCCACGAACGGGGTCAGCGCCGCACCGAGGATGGACGCCACGTTGTATGCGATACCGCTGGCGGTGTAACGCACGTTAGTGGGGTACAGCTCCGGCAGGTATGCGGACATGGAACCGAAGGACAGACCCATCAGGCACATGCCGATGAAGATGAAGAGGGTGACCACTGCGACGTTCGCGTTTGCACCGGTACCAACGACGGAGGGGGAGATGAACAGGCCGAAGCACAGACCGAAGACCGCCATAGCGATGGTGGTCCACAGCTGCTGGGTGCGGCGGCCGTACTTATCGGCCAGCCAACCCGAGATCGGGATGAAGATCGCGAAGCCGATAATGGAGATCAGCTGAATCACGAGGAACTCGCGGTAGGGGATAGCCAGACCGCCCTTTTCAGCCTTGCCGATACCGTAGGAGAGAACCCACGCGGTCATCAGGTAGAACAGCACGTAGCAGGCAACCATGATGAAGGTACCCTGAATCATGGGCCACCAGGCGACCTTGAACGCCTCAACGAGCGGGGTCTTAACCTTCTCGTTGTTAGCGGCAGCCTTGGCGAAGACGGGGGTCTCCTCCAGCTTGAAACGCACGTACAGGCCGACGGCGACCATCACGATGGACATCAGGAACGGAATACGCCAACCCCAGACGAGGAAGGGGTGGTCAAGGGTCTTACCGTCGGTTGCGGAGTTGAAGGTAATCCAGCTGGTCAGCAGCAGCATGAAGCCGTTCGCCAGCACGAAGCCGATGGGTGCGCCGAGCTGAGGCCACATGGCGGCGCGGGCACGCTTGCCGTCCTCAGCGTATTCGCTGGCGAGCAGCGCCGCGCCGGACCATTCACCGCCCAGGCCCAGGCCCTGGCAGAAACGCATAATGGTCAGCATGGTCGGTGCCCACAGGCCAATCTGGTGGTAGGTGGGCAGCAGACCGATGATGAAGGTTGCCAGACCCATGGTGAGCAGTGCACCGACGAGGGTTGCCTTACGGCCAATCTTGTCGCCGAAGTGACCGAAGATCACGGAACCGAGGGGGCGCGCGATGAAGGCGACGCCGAAGGTAGCGAAGGACGCCAGAAGCTCGGTGGTTGCGTCCTTCGAGGGGAAGAACAGCACGGGGAACACTGCCACTGCTGCGGTGGCGTAAATGTAGAAATCGTAGAACTCGATGGTGGTACCAACGAGCGAGGCAAGAATAACTCGACTGCGAGGAGTCGTATTCTTCACCGATGCAGCAGACGCTTTCGTGTCGGGTGCAGAGGTGCTCATGAGGAAAACTCCCGAGATGGTGAATTTGTGTGTACACAAGGAGCCTGAGGTGGATGTTCCATCACCGGTCGGTGCGGGAGGCGGGTGTGCCGTAGGCGCGTGCCGGGTGCTGCGACCGCATCGGGTGGGGTGCGGTGGGCGTAGGAATCTGAAAGGCTCCTCTAAAGTGCAACATTATAACTCTGTTCAGAAGAGACCCAACAAATACAGCCACTATTTGGACGTAATCGCAATGGGTAGTCGCTCAGAACCCCACAGAAACAGACAGGAGCGCAGAAACAGGCAGGAGCGGATATAGAAAATCCCCCGGAAAGATACGAGACATTACCTCATACCCTTCCGGGGGATTCGTGTAGCCTACAGCGCTCGCAGTCGCGAGACCGCAGTATCGCGGCGAAGCGTTACTTGATGGTCGCCAGCACCGCACCGGAGGTGACGGTGTCGCCCGGTTTAGCGGACAGACCCGAAACCTTACCCGCCTTGTGCGCGGTAATGGGCTGCTCCATCTTCATTGCCTCCAGCACCAGAATCAGGTCGCCCTCGGCAACGGTGTCGCCATCAGATGCGGCAACCTTCACGATGGTGCCCTGCATGGGGCTGGTCAGCTCGTCGCCGCCACCCTTTGCCGCGCTACGTGCCGAACGGGACTTGCGGGTCTTGGAGGCGGGCTTAGCCGCAGGCTTGGTGCCGCCACCCAAATCAGGCAGGGACACCTCCATACGCTTACCGTTGACCTCGACAACCACGGTGGTGCGCTCATCCTCATCGGAATCCACGCTGCCGGGTGCGCCGGAGTACATGGGGATGGTGTTGTTGAACTCGGTCTCAATCCAGCGGGTGTGCACCTTGAACTCGCCGCCCTCAGCCGGCGCAAAAGCAGGATCATCCAGCACAACGCGGTGGAACGGAATGACGGTGGGCATACCCTCAATGCTCAGCTCAGCCAGGGCACGGCGGGCACGCTGCAGAGCCTGCTTGCGGTCCGCGCCGGTGACAATGAGCTTAGCCAGCATGGAGTCGAAGTTACCGCCGATAACGTCGCCAGCCACGAAGCCGGAATCCCAGCGAACACCGGGACCGGTGGGCACGGTCATCTTCTCGATGGTGCCGGGGGCGGGCATGAAGGAACGGCCCGCATCCTCACCGTTAATACGGAACTCGAAGGAGTGACCGCGCAGAACCGGGTCCTTCTCCTCAATCTTCTCGCCGCGAGCAATACGGAACTGCTCACGAACCAGGTCCAGACCGGAAATCTCCTCGGAGACCGGGTGCTCCACCTGCAGTCGAGTGTTGACCTCAAGGAAGGAGATGGTGCCGTCGGTGCCGACCAGGAACTCGCAGGTGCCAGCACCCTGGTAGCCAGCCTCACGCAGAATCGCGCGGGACGCCTCATACAGGCGCTTGTTCTGCTCATCGCTCAGGTAGGGGGCGGGTGCCTCCTCAATGAGCTTCTGGTTACGGCGCTGCAGGGAGCAGTCACGGGTGGAAACCACCACGACGTTGCCGTGCGCATCCGCCAGGCACTGGGTCTCAACGTGGCGGGGCGAATCCAAGAAACGCTCGATGAAGCACTCACCGCGACCAAATGCCGCGGTAGCCTCACGAACAGCGGACTCGTACATCTCAACAATGCTCTCGCGGTCGCGCGCCACCTTAATGCCGCGGCCACCGCCACCAAATGCGGCCTTCACCGCAATGGGCAGGCCGTGCTCATCCGCGAAGGCAACAACCTCATCGGCGGACTTGACCGGGTCCTTGGTACCGGGCACCAGGGGAGCGCCCACCTTCTGGGCGATGTGGCGTGCCGCCACCTTATCGCCCAGCTGGGTAATGGACTCGGGGGAAGGGCCAATCCAGGTCAGACCAGCGTCAATGCACTTCTGCGCGAACTGCGCGTTCTCAGAAAGGAAACCGTAGCCGGGATGCACGGCGTCAGCGCCGGAGCGGATAGCAATCTCAATGAGCTTGTCCATCACCAGGTAGGACTGTGCCGCGGTGGCGCCGCCGAGAGCGTAGGCTTCATCGGCGAGTTTCACGTGCTGGGAGTCGCGGTCGGGGTCAGCGTAGACGGCGACGGTCTGCAAACCCTCATCGCGGGCTGCGCGAATCACGCGGACAGCAATTTCACCGCGGTTAGCGATCAGAATCTTGCTGACAGGGCCGGTGTGGCGGCCAGGGACTGCAGTAAATTTCTTGGCGGCTTCTGCCTGGTGCTGAGTCACTTAAAGCTCTCCTTTAATCTCCTGCTCCAAGGATACATCGGCAGGATTGGCGAATATAACGCGCATCATACTGTTCTATCTTATCGATTGGTGTTCAACAATGTATATTTCAGGGCGCGCTTTGAGACAGATTTATGCTGTGGGCCGGTTCTAACTCTCTTGCTCGGGCTTCTCTTGCTCGGGCGGCAACCACAACTCGGTCACCGCAACCTCGCGGCGGCGTAGCATATCGCGCAGCGCGTGGGTGGACAGGCCCACCACCGTGTGGAACTCACCCTCAATACCGCGAATAAACGCCGAACCGTAACCATCCAGGGTAAAGGAACCGGCTACCCAGAGCGGCTCACCGGTAGCAATGTACGCCTCGATTTCTTCGGGGCTGAGCTCATCAAAGTGGACGGTGGCGCTGCGCAACTCAGAAACAGTGGGCAACTCAGAAACGCTAGGTAGCTCAGACGCTGCGGGCAGCTCAGCGCCAGGCTCAAGACCGCGCAAATCCACGAGCGCGTGACCGGTGTGCAGCACGCCGTAGTTGCCGCTCATGGCGCTGATGCGCTCGCGTGCCGCCTGAGCAGTATGCGGCTTGCCGTAGGCAACACCCTCAAACTCGAAGACCGAATCGCATCCCAGAACCAGCGCATCACGCACACCCTCGGC
>CALGXU010000356.1 GCA_937935205.1 uncultured Rothia sp. | reverse complement strand
CGAGCCAGCGGGGTACAGAACCCTTCTTCTTCTTTGATGAAGTGGTAGTAGTCATATTTGGCATTCTATAAGTGGGGCCTTATAAAAATGCTAATTTGCTGGGCATGTTTTCATTGAATTGTTCACGAGGGTGAACGAATATTCAGAGTGATTATTCTATAAATACTTATTTTACCTCGGAATTACGGGGAAGTATGCAATCCATGTGATGCGCATCTGTCTACTGGGCAACATTGCCGCGCGCAGCGCAACGAATATAAATGCTTTCCGTGTTGCGCAAATGCATGTTTTGGTCAGACCACAACTAAATTTAGAGTTATTTATACCCTAAGTTCAAAAAGAGAACCACTTAAACACCACTAAATCAGGACTCCACAAACACCCGTAGGCATCCACCCGCTCAACCCAAAAACTGCACAGGGAAGCCCGCCCGCACGGTGCAGAAGAATCCGTGCGGGCGGGCCCGTTATCTATCCCCAAAAGCTCGGCATACAGTCGGTACGTATACCGGCACGAAGCCGAACAACCGCCACCTGCCGCAGGTTACCGCGAGCAAACCATCATCCGGTCAACCCGCAGCAGGCAGCGGAACCAATAGGCGCCTCCTAGAGGGACGCGCGGATCGCCTTGGTGGCATCCACCAGGTGACGCAGAGACTGCTTGGTCTCCTCGTAATCACGAGTCTTCAGACCACAGTCAGGGTTCACCCACAGGTCAGCAATGGTGCCGTAACCAATCGCAGCCTTCAGCAGGGACTCAATCTCCTCCTGCGAAGGAACACGCGGGGAGTGGATGTCCCACACGCCCGGGCCCAGACCGGAAACGAAGCTCTCCGGAATGTCAGCCAGCAGCTCCATGTGCGAACGAGCCGCCTCAATGCTGGTCACGTCAGCGTTCAGAGCGTTAATCGAGTCGATAATCTCGTTGAACTCCGAGTAGCACAGGTGGGTGTGAATCTGAGTGGAATCCTTCACGCCGCTGGTTGCCAGGCGGAAGGAGTTCACCGACCAGTCCAGGTACTGCGGCTGCTCATCGCGGCGCAGGGGCAGCAGCTCGCGCAGAGCCGGCTCATCCACCTGAATGATGCGGATGCCTGCCTCTTCCAGGTCGGCAATCTCGTCGGCCAGTGCCAGAGCCACCTGGTTAGCGGTCTCGCGGCGCGGCTGGTCGTCACGCACGAAGGACCACGCCAGAATCGTCACGGGGCCGGTGAGCATGCCCTTGACCGGCTTCTCGCTCAGCGACTGTGCGTGGGAGCTCCACGGCACGGTGAACGCCTCACCGCGCAGGCCCTCACCGTGACGCTTCACGTCACCGAACAGGATCGAGGGGCGGGTGCAACGCGAACCGTAGGACTGAACCCAGCCGTGGCGGGTGGTTGCGAAGCCGTCGAAGTTCTCAGCGAAGTACTGAACCATGTCGTTACGCTCAGCCTCACCGTGAACCAGCACGTCCAGGCCCAGCTCCTCCTGCAGCTTGATGACCGAGGCAATCTCGTCACGCAGGAAGCCGTTCAGCTCCTCAGCGGAAATCTTGCCCGCACGAGCCTCCGCACGGCGACGGCGAATCTCCGCGGTCTGCGGGAAGGAACCGATGGTGGTGGTCGGCAGCTTCGGCAGGTTCAGGTCAGCCTGAGCCGCGCGGCGAACGTCAATGGTCGGGCGGTCGAAGTCCTCGGCGGTCACAGCTGCGGCGCGGGCACGAATCTCGTCGTTGTGCTTGCGCGGGTCGGCGGCGAAGCGAGCCAGCGCCTCATCAGCAGCCTTCAGCTCCGGCTCAACAGCAGCCTCACCCTCAGCCAGGCCGCGAGCCAGCAGAGCAATCTCAGCGACCTTCTGGTCGGCGAATGCCAGGCCGTCCACGGGAACCTCAGCCGGGTCTTCCAGCGCCAGGTCGTGCGGCACGTGCTGCAGGGAGGTCGAGGAGGACACCGACACAGCACCCTCGGATGCGCCGGGCAGCGCCTCCAGAGTCTTCAGGGCGGCGCGAACGTCGGCACGCCACACGTTGCGGCCGTTCACAACACCGGCAACCAGGTGCACGCCGGCGGCAGAAACGGACTCCAGCTCAGCCTTCGAGTACACGCCGTGCACCAGGTCAAGGTGCAGCGCCTCAATGCCGGTACCCAGCAGAGCCGGCAGGTTCTCACGCAGTGAACCGTAGGGGCTGGTCACCAGAATCTGCGGGCGCTTCTCGGCGGCGGCCAGGGCGCGGTAGGTGCGCTCGGCCAGCTCGGCAACCTTCGCGTTGTCGGCACGGTCCACGGTCAGGCCCGGCTCGTCCAGCTGAACCCACTCAACACCGCGCTCAGCCAGCTGCTCCAGCACCTGAGCGTAAGCGGCAACGAACTCATCCAGGCGGTCGATGGGTGCGAAGTCTTCAGCGGAACCCTGCTCAGCCTTAGCGCCCAGCAGCAGGGTCAGCGGGCCAACAATCTGCGGACGAACCTTCACGCCAGCCTGCTTTGCGACCTCGAGCTGCTCGTCAATAGCCTCAA
>CALGXU010000355.1 GCA_937935205.1 uncultured Rothia sp. | reverse complement strand
TCCCGAAAGCGGCTCTAACGAGGGGCAGCGCAGCATTATCGTGGGCATCGGTCAGAACACGAACATGTCCGCCGAACAGCTGCCCGTACCCACCGCCACGAGCCTGAGCCTGTGCACCGGTACTGTGATTGACTCCTCCGAAGTGCTCACCCGACTGCTGAGCATCTTCGCTCGACGCTACCGTGCCTTTGTGCGCGCCGGCGGCGACCCCGAACGCCCCGATCCCCTTAACTCCGCGAGCATCAGCCTGCTCGACCAGGCACGCGCCGCCACCGCAACCCTCGGAGCCAGCGTGCGCATGAGCCTGCCCGACGGAAGTACCGTAGAAGGCGTTGCCGAAGACCTCGATGCGCAGGGACGCATCCTCATTCGCCGCGAGGACGGAACCCTAGAGCCCTACGCGGTGGGCGATATTGAGCACCTTCGCCCCGCCAACGGTAGCTACGGAGATTTTCAGCAGGCACACTAGAACCAACCTATAAAGTTTCTGCCCCTAAAATTTTGCCCGGCACGGCAACCCGGCATGGCAACACTGAATACGCCCACACCACCTCAACCGGCGCCTCCAGCCGGAACATAACAACCAGCACAGCTAAGGAACACCATGCGTTTGCGCGGAAAACTCAACCCCGGTGAGCATGTCATCATTGCGACCCGACAGCACTACGGTGCCCTGCTGCCCACGCTTGCCTACCTGCTGGTTGCTATCGCCGCCTCAACCTTCGCCTCCACGGCGCGGTCCTCACCGATTCTGTGGACTCTCGGCATGATCTGCGCGGTAGGTGGCCTGGTTAGTGCCGTGCGCACGGCTTGGCGTTGGGCAACCACCTACTACCTGCTGACCACCCACCGGCTGGTGGTTCGCCGCGGCGTGATGACCCGAACCGGAGATGAATCCCTCTACCTGGATTCCATGGGGGAGCGCTGGGCAAAACAGCGTGGCCCGGGGGCTTGGCTGGGCTACGGCTCGGTGTACGTGGTCTGCCGCGGGGTGCACCACCGCCTATCCTACGTGCCCGACCCCAAGCGTTTTGAAAAAGAAATTAAGGCCGCCCGACGCGACTACTACGCCCTGCGTGCTCGCTATATTTAGGGCTTCTTCGCCCCCGCCGCCGGCTCGGGCGGGTGCCATCGGGTTGGCTCAGAGCCTAAACCCGCCGGTTAATCTGCCGAAAAAATGCGGACTAGAGTATTCTTAAATGTGAATTACTCCACTAAACTATCCTAGGGTGCGGGCGCTTTTGTGACCCAAACACCACTGTGGAGGGGTATATTAACAAGGCGCTACACGGTGAGCATCATCGCAGCGACGCAATGCGAAACCCGCAGAGCACAACGAGGTACCACGTAACCTGGCGCCACTAACCTAACGCCACCACGGTATAAACCAGATAGTAATTTCCGGCAGAGATGAAAGGAGCGGCAGCGGCAATGAGCACGGCAGACCACCACGAACCTGCGAACTCTCCGCAGGACACCGGCGCCACCATGGGTCCCGAAACCCAAATGCTCAACCTCAAAATCCTGCAGAATCTCGCGCAGAACAATATCTACCGCGATGAGGAATCCAAAGCAGGAATCCGAGCCCTCGAAAAGTCGCTCCTGGGACAGGGTCGCCGCTACACCCCCGTAGAAGCCGCAGAATGCGCCGGACTTCCCTTCGAAACCGCCCAGCGCATCTGGCACAACATGGGCTTCCCGACGATTCCCAACCACTCGCCCTACTTCACTGAAACAGACGTGCAGATGCTCGCCGACCTACAGAAGCTGGACGCAGAAGGCGATATCCGCATGGAATATGTGGCATCCCTCGTGCGTGCCGAAGGCCAGCTGACCGACCGTACCGTCGCCTGGCAGATTGAGGCGCTCGTGCACAACATCATGGTCACCGAAAACCTCAGCGATAATGATGCCCGCCGCAAGCTCCTCAAAGACTTCCCGCGCTACCTCGAGGTTCTCGAGCGCCTGGCGCTGTACGCATACCGTCGCCAGATGTACGCCGGAATCCTGCGCTTGGGATTGCGCGAAAACAACGTGACCACCTCCGGACTTTCCCGCCTGCCCCTGGTACGCGGCGTAGGGTTCGTTGACCTGGTTTCCTACACCTCCCTGGTGCGTAACCTGGACGCCGCGGCTCTTTCTCAGCTCATCAACCACTTCGAGCAGAGCTGCCTGGACGTGATCGCGCCCCTGGGCGGTCGCATTATTAAGACTCTCGGTGACGAAGTTTTCTTCCTCACTGAAACCCCGGACGCTATCGCAGAAATTAGCCTGCAGCTCTCCGAAAAGATTGGTGCCGACCCGCAGCTACCGGATGCACGCGTCGCCTTCATTTGGGGCGAGGTTCTGGCCAACCGCGGCGACGTGTACGGCTCCAGCGTGAACCTGGCTGCGCGCCTGGTCTCCCTGGCTGAACCGGGTACCGTACTGACCGATAATGAGACAGCAAACACGCTCCGACAGGTGGGAAATCGCTATACTCTCACCTCTCAAGGAACACGAAACGTTAGAAGCTTTGGTAACGTAGACCCCGTGGCGGTGACTCGTCGCGTGAACTACACAATGGAGATAGACCTCTCATGACTGAATTGAAACTACGTACCGGTGGTGCAACGCACCGCGGCGCACATCGAGAAAATAACGAAGATTCGATGGTCGTCGCCGGTTCCCTTTGCGTGGTCGCGGACGGTATGGGAGGCCACGAGGCGGGCGAGGTTGCTTCGCGCCTGTGCGTGCGTCAGCTCGCTTACTCGCCGTTCTTCACGATGCCCGGTGGCCGTAGCGAAGAGGAACAGCAGGCCTACGTTGAGCGCCTCGCAGCTATTGACGAGGAAGACCCCGCCAAGCGCCGCCGCCGCGCAAACACCCTGCTTAACAATGAAATCGTGGGCGCCCTGAACCGCCTGCACGATATCCTGGGCGAAACCAACGAAGAAATTAAGCAGGCGCTTTCCCGCTCCGGCGGTACGACCGTGACCGGCGCCTGGCTGACCAGCATCGGTGACCGTAACCTGTGGGTTATTTTCAACGTGGGTGACTCCCGAACCTACCGTCTGTTACGTGAAGACGAGGGTATTCACCACTCCGCCATGGAGAAGCTGCCCGGTTCTGAGGGTTCCGCCTCCCTGGAGCAGGTCACTAGCGACCACTCCGAGGTGCAGTACCTGGTTGACGAGGGCCAGATTACCGCCCTGGAGGCGCTGACCCACCCGCGCCGTAACGTGATTACCCGCGCGCTGGGTACCGGCAACTACTGGGAGCCGGACTTCTGGGTTCTGCCCGCCCGCGCCGGCGACCGCCTGATGCTCTGCTCCGATGGCCTTTCCGGTGAGCTTTCACACGAGTACATGGCGCGTGTGCTCACTTCGATTCGCCACCCGCAGGACGCCGCTGACGTGCTCCAGCACGAGGCGCTCCGATCGGGCGGCCGCGACAACATTACCGTGATTGTTGCCGACGCTGTCGAAGCCTAAACTTCATACCTTATGATTCACCCCCGCTCTCTTCGGGTACTCGTGCGAGTGCCTGTAGGAGGCGGGGGTGAACTGTATCCGAAGTCAGCATTACTGAGCATAGAGACGGAGAATATGCGTCTGCGGAACCTGGCAATATGACGAGTGATAGGGGAGAGGCGGAGCAAAAACGCTAGACTGGACGGGTGACTGAGAACAACACCACCCAGCAGACTGCCCCCGCCGAGACTCGAGCAGAGAGCCCCACAGAAAACTCCGAGAAGATTACGGATGCCCTGCGCACCGAGTACGCGGAACTGACCGATAAGATTCGTGCCGCCCGCCGTGCCTACTACAACGAGGATGCGCCCTTCCTCTCTGACGCCGAGTACGATGCGCTCTACCGCCGCCTCGAAATCATTGAGGCGGAGCACCCGCACCTGATCTCCAACGACTCGCCCACCCAGGAAGTCGGCGGCGAAGCCATCGAAGCTTTCGCGCCCGTCACCCACCTGCAGCGCATGTACTCCCTCGAGGACGTCTTCTCCTTCGAGGAGCTGCGCGCCTGGCTGACCAAGACCGAGGAGAGCGTCCGCAACCTCACCGGTAGCGCACCGCAGTGGCTGACCGAGCTGAAGATTGACGGCCTGGCGGTGAACCTGCTCTACCGCAACGGCACCCTCGTGCGCGCGGCAACCCGCGGCGACGGCACCACCGGCGAAGACGTCACCCACAACGTGCGCACCATTGCGAGCATCCCGCAGCAGCTGACCGGCGAGAACCACCCCGAAGAGATCGAAATCCGTGGCGAAGTGTTCATCTCCTCCGCTGACTTTGAGAAGCTCAACGAGTCCATGATTGCCGCCGGCAAGAACCCCTTCGCGAACCCGCGTAACGCCGCGGCAGGCTCGCTGCGCCAGAAGGAGGCGGCAGTGACCGCATCGCGCCCGCTGAGCATGTACGTGCACGGCATCGGTTCGCGCACGGGCCTGGACATTGCCACCCAGTACGAGACCTACGATCTGCTCGCCTCCTGGGGCCTGCCCGTGAGCCCCTACAGCGAAATCGCCGCCAACACCGAGGCGGTGTTCGACTTCATCAACAAGTACGGCGAGCAGCGCCACTCCCTGGTGCACGAGATTGACGGCATCGTCATTAAGGTCAACGACTTCGCGACCCAGGCTCAGCTGGGTTACACCTCCCGCGTGCCGCGCTGGGCGGTGGCGTATAAGTACCCGCCCGAGGAGGTTCACACCAAGCTGCTGGACATCCGCGTGGACGTGGGACGCACCGGCCGCGTGACCCCCTACGGCGTCATGGAGCCCGTGTTCGTCTCCGGCTCGACCGTCGAACGCGCCACCCTGCACAACCAGGACGTGGTCAAGGCTAAGGGCGTGCTCATCGGTGACACCGTGGTGCTGCGAAAAGCAGGCGACGTGATCCCCGAGATCGTCGCCCCCGTGGTTGCCCTCCGTGACGGCACCGAACGCGAGTTCGTCATGCCCAGCGAATGCCCCTCCTGCGGCTCGCCCCTTGCCCCCGGCAAGGAAGGCGACGTGGACCTGCGCTGCACCAACCCGCGCTCCTGCCCGGCGCAGCTGACCGAGCGCGTGTACTATGCGGCAAGCCGCGGCGCCTTCGATATTGAGGCGCTCGGCTACGAAGCGGCAAAGGCACTCACCAGCCCCGCAACCCCGGACACTCCTCCGCTCACGACCGAGGCACACCTGTTCAGCCTCAATATTGAGGACCTGCGCGAGGTCACCATCGAGCGTGAGAAGAAGGTCAAGGGCGTGGGCACCGGAAAGATGGAGCGCGTGCCCTACTTCTACACCAAGCCGACCAAGGCGCGCCCCGAGCCGAAGCCCACGAAGAATACGCTGAACCTCTTCGCCGAGCTGGAGAAGGCAAAACAGCAGCCGCTGTGGCGCGTGCTGGTTGCCCTCTCGATTCGCCACGTGGGCCCGACTGCTGCCCGCGCGCTCGCCGCCGAGTTCGGTTCGATGCAGGCGATCCGCGAGGCTGACCGTGAACGCCTTGCCGCTGTGGACGGTGTGGGCACCACGATTGCCGACTCGATTATTGAATGGTTCGCTGAGGATTGGCACGCCGAGGTTGTGGACTCCTGGGCTGCCGCCGGTGTGCGCATGGAAGATACTCGTGACGAGTCCGTGGAACGCACCCTGGAGGGCTTGACCGTGGTTGTGACCGGCACGCTGAACGGTTACACCCGTGACGGCGCGAAGGAAGCCATTATTTCTCGTGGCGGTAAGGCGTCCGGTTCGGTGTCTAAGAAGACCCACTTTGTGGTTGCTGGCGCGAACGCCGGCTCGAAGCTGGATAAGGCTCAGCAGCTGGGTCTGAAGGTGCTGGATGAGGAGGGCTTCACCGCCCTGCTCGAGGGCGGCCCGGAGGCGGTTGAGGCTACCGCCGAGTAGGCCCGGTAGCGGGGTCAATCGAATCTGACCTGCAATATGTAGAGCATTCAGGCTCTGGAGTGCGTGCTCCAGAGCCTGAATGCCGATTTTTGGCATTTATAATTACCACAGCTTTTAAGGTGGAAGCGCCTTAAAACACTCCCAAAGCGAAGAAATATTTAAAAAATATTTACACGCCGTTCAAAACCCTTAAAGGTGGCGCTCAGCAACTCCGAACCGGAAAGCTTGGTGGGGGAGTGCATCCGAGTTAAACCCCTAGAAAACCCCGAAATTCCGGGGGAAAACCCCTAAGATACGCGGGGCTCAAGGTCTCCATTAATGTTTCCTGCACTTTTTACCTGAAAGAACCCTGGGAGAACCCGGGACGTTCGCTGTGAACTTGAAACTGGGTTGGAATCGTAAAAAACCTCGGCTATCTTTGAGACCAGATAGATTCTCGCAAGGGAATCGCCTGTGTGGTTTCAAGCTTGGAATGCTTGAAACGATGCCCGGTTCTACCGCACGTCCCCATCGAGGAAGTGCCACCCGGATTCCGCACACAAGTGCAGAATCGCTCACGGTGACATGAAATCGGTGGAGAGCCGCTCACATGGTAGAGCCAGAAAATGAGTAACCTACTTCGTTATCAAAGGGTGAGCGGCGGCGCGCTAGAGTTCCGGGGACGGAACGAGCGGGGACGGCCCCAAGGAGCATTATGAAGAACACTTCCATTCGTCGTACCGCAGCAGCTCTCGCCATCGGTGGCGCTGTAGCAGCTACCATGTCGATGCCCGCTGCAAACGCAGTAGACGGTGCTACCTGGGACGCACTGGCACAGTGCGAGTCCGGTGGCAACTGGTCCATCAACACCGGTAACGGCTTCTACGGCGGTCTGCAGTTCACCCAGCAGTCCTGGAACGGCGTCGGCATGTCCGGCTCCCCCGCGACCGCTTCCCGTGCACAGCAGATCGAGGCTGGCGAGCGTCTGCTCGCTATCCAGGGCTGGGGCGCATGGCCCGCATGCTCCGCTAAGCTTGGCCTCTACGGCAAGACCGGCGCAGCTCCCACCTACACCGAGCCCACCACCACCGTGGCTGCACAGTCGCAGACCCAGCAGACCTACACCGCTCCCGCGGCACAGGCTGCACCCGTAGCTCCTGCAGCTCAGGCTGCACCCGCAGCTGTTGAGGCTCCCGCAGCAGCACCCGCTGCACCGGCAG
>CALGXU010000354.1 GCA_937935205.1 uncultured Rothia sp. | reverse complement strand
CCCTGGCGAATCACGCCGCCGTTGCCGATGTACGGGCCTTCGGTACCTTCACGCACGACCACGAAGTCGATGTTGCCGGGGTTGGCGAGCGGGGAGACTGCGCCGGGGTACAGGCGAGAGGGGCGCAGGTTGATGTAGTGGTCGAAGGCGAAGCGCAGCTTGAGTAGCATTTCGCGTTCGATGAGGCCGGAGGGAATCTTGCCGCTACGCGGGTCTGCACCGATGGCGCCGAAGAGGATCGCGTCGTGCTGCTTGAGGGCGTCCATGGTGGAGTCGGGCAGGGTTTCACCGGTTTCCAGCCAGTGCTCGGCGCCGAGCTTGTAGTGGGTGGGGGTTACGGTGATGTTTTCGAGCTCGCAGGCGCGGGTGAGGATGCGCTGGGCTTCGGTAATGATTTCGGGGCCGATGCCGTCGCCGGGGATGACGGCGAGGTCGATGCTACGTGCTTCAGTCATGCCTCTACCGTAATACGCGCCGCGGGTGGGCGGTAGACTGTGCGGGCGGGTTCTCAGACTCTGGGCTAGACGGGCTCTAGGTTAGGTGCAGCTCCTGCCCGGCTACTCCCCCACCCTTCTGGTTCGACCCGGCGCTCCCTGGCTTCTGGGGTCTGAAATCTGGGGGGGGGGCAGCCTCTACCGGTTAAAACAATATTCCCCGGCTGAATCATCAGCCGGGGAATATCGTTATGAGTTCTCACTCAGAGTGAGAGCCCTAAAGGTCTATGCAATTACGCGGTGCGCTTGCAGAGGGTGACCTTGACGTAGCCGTTGCCACGGGTACCGCTCTGGGTGGGTGCGTTACCCGCGGAAGCAATGGTACCGCCGGAAACACCGGGAGCAACGTAGGAGCCACCAGCACCACCGCCGCCACCGAACTGCGAGAAGCCAACGTTCTGGCGCAGACCATCGGGGTTGTTGTTCCACTTCTGGGTCAGAACGATTGCGGATGCGGAGGTGGAAGCACCGGAGCCACCGCCACCGTAGCCTGCGCCACCACCTGCGGAGATGACGGACTCGTAACCGTTGAAGTTGTGACCGATGGAGGAGTACTCCAGAGCCTTCTTCTCACCGGTTGCCTTCACGGTAACAACTTCCTTGATGGTGCGGTCGTTGTTGTCGATCAGGTAGGAGTAGGAGCCCACGCCGTCGCCACCGTTACCCTTGAAGCCGTCGCCACCCTGGTTACCGGACTTGGAGGAGTGGTAGATCTCCTGGTTGTTAGCGGAGGAGTAACCCAGAACGCCGTTGGGGGACTTGCCGGAGGGCAGGTCGGTCTTGGTACCACCGTTACCACCGATGCCTGCGGAGCCACCCTCACCTGCGTTAACAGTGGTGGTCACGGAGGTGTCAGCAGAGTAGGTCAGTGCACCCTGGTTACCTGCGGAACCTGCAGCGCCCTCAGCGGAACCACCGGTGGAACCAATCACGGGGTAAGTGTTGCGCTTTGCACCGGAGGGCCACAGGCGACCTGCGTCAACAGCGCCGGGGAAGATGTAGTCGAAGTTGTTGTTAGCGCCACCAGCGTTCACGAAGCCAGCGCCACCGCCGCCACCTGCGACTGCAACGGGGGTACCGTTGATGACCAGAGCGGAGGAACCACCACCGGATGCAGAGTAGGTGATGCGCTTCAGGGTGGAGCTAGGGGACCAGATAGCGTTAACGCTCTGCATAACGCTTGCGGGAATCGGGGTGGGCAGGTTGGAGGAACCACCGTTACCGTAGCCCTCGCCACCCTCTGCGGGGTTCAGTGCACCGTTACCAATACCACCGGCTGCGCCGATGAGCTGAACGGTCTGGCCGGGCTTGACCTCGATGATACCGGTGATCTTAGCACCGGAGCCAGCTACGATATCAGCGTAGTTGGTACCACCAGCACCACCGACGACCTCAAACTTAATCTTGTCAACCAGATCGGGAACAACGAAAGAGGTAGTGCCCTTACCACCTGCAGAGGTGCCCTCTGCGGTGTAAGCTGCGGTGGACTCCCAGTCACAAACGGTGGAAGATGCAAAAGCGGGAACTGCAGCGGAAGCTGCGACAACCGGAGCAGCCCATGCTGCGCCAGCGACAACCTTGCGGCGAGAAATGTTAGTAGACATGTATGTCCTTCGAGAGTGATGTCATTTTGAGGAATAAAAGTTATCACCCGCCGTCGTGCGCGGCGAAGAACGTCACCTGATAGAAATCGAGTGAGTGAAGTCGGCTCAAGCCAAACCTCAGGTGATAACGACATAATGCTGTACTCCGCTCCCCTACATAGGGAGGCGCGCTTTAGAACTCTTGGTGTTCGTTCTACATGGACTTAGACCATTGGCGCAGATTTCGGGTACAGCCAAAACTATACCCATCAAGGACCTGTACCGCAATGGTTCCAAATGTGACCCCGATCAGGGGGTTTACCTTAAACTCTCTGCCTTGGTTGAAGGTTTTTCAACCAAAATCGGTTACTTAAGGGAGTTTCAAGTCTCTTAAACCCGAATTCAAACCCCATATAACCCCAAACTCTCAAGCTTTAGTTGAAGAAATATTTTCCAAAAAAGTAACTAAGGTCACTAAAAATAGCTGTTTTTGGCGTGTCATACTCACTCAAGCACACACCCCCACACATAAACCCACAGAATATTTCTGCATGTGAGAGCAAAAAACGGGGTATCAGACCCCACCCCACCACCCCGATACACTGGAAACATGCCCCTCAAGCGCACCGAAGCACAGCAGAACCCACAGCATGGCACAGAGACAGCCGAATCAGGCTACGCCGTAACGCATACCCGCGGCAGCTCAGAAAGCAACGACCTGCCCGCCGACGCCATCACCGCCTCCAGCCGCGTGCAAAGCTACCTCAGAGACAAACGCGGCTGGATGAACGTCCTCGTCGTCGCACACATGCAGTTCTTCTGCTGCGTACTCTCCGTTGCCTTCATCAACGGCTACGGCTGGATCCCGCTCATCTCCGCGCTCTGCAGCACCACCGCGCTCTACTTCCGCTACCGCTTCCCCTACGGCAGCATCTACGTGGTCATCCCGGCGCTCTGTACCCCCCTCGTGACCCCCTCCCCCGACTCCCTCGTCATCACCTGCTACCCGCCGGTCAGCCTCGCCGCCTACCACACCGGCAGGCACTGGACCCGCCGCGCCCGCTTCCGCGGCCTCATTCTCGGCTGGGTCGGCGCACTCGCCGTCACCGTGCAGGCCTCGCTCTCGTTCCTCTACCACTGGGACGACATACCCGCCCGCATCTTCATCTCCCTGATGCTCGGCGTGCTCTGCGGATCCATCTTCACCGTCTTCTGGTTCCTCGGCGATTCCCGCCGCATGCGCGAACTGCGCAGCGAAGAGTTCGAAGAACGCGCCCGCCGCCTCGAATACGAACAGGAACAGGAACGCCGCCTCGCCGCGCAGGATGAACGCACCCGCATCGCCCGTGAAATGCACGATATTGTGGCGCACTCGCTCTCCAGCATTATTTCCCAGGCGGACGGGGCACGCTACGCCGCCGCGAGCGCCCGCACCGCACGCGCCCAGCAAACCCAACAGGCAGAGCAGCAGACTGGACAGGCTGAGCAGTCGAGCCGGGCGCAGAGCGAACCGGATATTGCCGAGCAGACCCTCGAACTCATCGCAGACACGGCGCGAGACTCCCTCGCCCAGATGCGTTCCCTCCTCGGGCTACTCCGCACGGACGAGGCAACCGCCTACGCACCCGTGCCCACCCTCAGCGATGTGCCCGCCCTCGTGGAGCAGAGCCGCCGCGCCGGGCTACCCGTCACCTTCACCGGAATCACCGGCACCATGGAGCGCACCCTACCGCAGGGTGCCGAGCTGGCGGCGTACCGCACCGTGCAGGAGGCGCTCACCAACGCGCTCAAGCACTCCCCCGGCGCGGCAACCATCGTCACCATTCACTGGGGTGAGGACGGTCTGCACCTGCAGGTTCAGAACGAACCGGTTTCCTCTACCGCGGCTCAGCACATCGCCCGCCCGGTACCCGGTAGCGGCAACGGTCTGCGCGGCATGAGCGAGCGCATCGCCCTCTACCACGGCACCCTCACCTACGGCCTGCAGCCCGACGGCGGCTGGCTCGTTGAGGCGACGCTCCCCTACCGCGACCTCTAATACCCGTGCCCTCTACTACCTCGTGACCTAGGATTGAAACTATGTATTCTTCTGCACCACAGACTACCCAGCCGATCCGCGTGATGCTCGTTGACGACCAGCGCCTAGTGCGCGGCGGCTTGAGCATGCTCGTCAACTCCCAGCCGGACCTGCAGGTCGTCATGGAAGCTGATGACGGCCTGGCGGCTATTGACGTTTTTGACCGCATGGTCTCTGAGGGGCAGGCGCCGCAGGTCATCCTCATGGATGTGCGCATGCCGCACTGCGACGGTCTGGAGGCAGCGCGCCGTATTCTGGAGCGTGACGGAGAGCGTGAAGTTTCCGAGGATGAGCGGGTGCGCATTATTATGCTCACGACCTTCGATATTGATGAGTACGTGTATTCGGCGGTGCGTGCCGGTGCGAGTGGTTTCTTGTTGAAGGACACTCCGCCGGAGCAGCTGCTGGAGGCGATTCGTACGGTGCACCGCGGCGATGCGGTGATTGCGCCGTCTGCGACTCGCCGCCTGTTGGAGCATATGATTCCGGTACTGGACTCCCCCGCTCCTGCGGCTCCTGCCGCTCCTGCTTCTGCCGCCGAGCCTGTGCAGGCTACTCCCCCCGCTGCGGGTTCGGAGCTTCCTAAGGCGACGTTTATTCCGGCTAATTCTGCGAGCCTTGCGCCTGTTGAGGATTATCCGCATCGTGAGTTGATTGAGCAGTTGTCGCCGCGTGAGTTTGAGGTGTTGGGTCTGATTGCGCGTGGCTTGTCGAATGCGGAGATTACGCGGGAGTTGGTGCTTTCGGAGGCGACGGTGAAGACGCATGTGTCGCATGTGTTGGCGAAGTTGGGTGCGCGTGATCGTGTGCAGGCGGTCATTATGGCGTATGAGGCGGGTATCGCCCACTAGCGTTCCCTTATATAAGGACACAGCAGAATCAAAGACACAGTGAAGCCCCGGCGGGCGCCTCCCTTATCGGGGGCACCCTCCCGGGGCTCTTTAGTTAAGTAGTTTCTTCTATCTCGTCGATGATTCGTTCAAAGTCGCTCATCAGCTCAGGCACCTTCTTATAGCGGCAACTCCACCATGTCCGGTTTTGCTTCCGCATAGATGCGGGGGCGCAACTGGGTGACCATATCAACGCTGCGACCGGTCAGCTGTTCAATGCGGTGCTGAGCGTCCACCATCTGCATGAACTCGTCAAAGGGGGCTACACCCGGCATCTGCACCAGAAAATCCAGGTCGCTGGTTTCGGTCAGCTCACCGCGGGCGGCGCTACCGAAGAGTCGGGCACGGCGCACACCAGCGTCACGGAGGATCTGAAGAACCTCCGCTTCATGGGGTAGCGTGCACCCGCGACGCAGATTGGGGTGGCTAGTGCTCATACACCCATCATACGCGCAAAGCCAGGCTGCAGGTCAGCTCCAAGAATCTGAGGGCACAGTAGGTTAGAGGGCACTGCAGACTAGAGGATACAGTGATGCCCCGGCGGGCGCCCCCTTTATCGGGGCACCTTCCGGGGCATCACTATCTCACGCCGAGTATCCAGGGCTACGCCGGGTACTGTGACTATGCCGGGTTAGCCGCGCATACCCTCAACCGGGGACATGCGAGCCGAACGAGCCGCCGGCAGAGCCGAAGCGAGCATCGCGGCGAGCACACCCACAATCAGGATGATCACGTACCAGACGTACGGCAGGTCAAGCACCAGCGGGGCGGAAGCGCTCATGGAAGACATAATAATCTGCGCCGAGAGGCTACCAATCACCGCACCAGAAACCATACCGAGCACCACTGCGGCGAGCGTAATCAGAATCGCCTCAATGGAAATCATGCGGCGCAGCTGCTTGCGGGACAGGCCCAGCGAGCGGAGCATCGCGTTCTCACGGCGGCGTTCGTTGACCGACAGAGTCATCGTGTTCGCCACACCAATAATCGAGATGACCACTGCGAGCATGAGCATCACCAGAGTGAAGGTCAGCATGACGGTCAGCAGCTGGTCGTAGGTCTGACGTTCCTGCAAGCCACCGGTGAAGGAGCTGTCCGGGCTGGCTCGGTTCAGGTCAGCCTGCAGGGTCGCGTTCTCGCTACTGGTCAGCGGGGAGGCGGCGCGGGTGCGTATAATGGTCAGGTATATT
>CALGXU010000353.1 GCA_937935205.1 uncultured Rothia sp. | reverse complement strand
CGCCTCCCGCCTGTGGACCCAGCCGGCAATCTCCGTCATCGGCATGGACATCCCCTCCATCGCAACCTCCTCCAACACCCTCGCCGTCGTATCCCGCGCACGCATCAGCACCCGCCTGACACCTGGCGACAACCCCGAAAACGCACACCGTGCACTCGCCGAACACGTCAAGGCACACGCACCGCACGGCGCGCAGGTCAGCTACACCGCCGTCGACTCCGGCATGCCCTTCGCTACCGAAGTCGACGCAGACGGCGCACAGACCGCCCTCGACGCAATGCGCGCCGCCTGGGACCTCGAACCCGTACAGACCGGCATGGGCGGATCCATCCCGTTCATCTCCGACCTGAAGGACGTCTTCCCCCAGGCACAAATCCTCGTCACCGGCGTAGAAGACCCCGACACCCGCGCACACAGCGCCAACGAGTCCCTCTACATCCCGGACTTCAAGAACGCAATCCTCGCGGAGGCGCTGCTGCTCAGCGCACTTGGCGCTCGCTAACCGCGTTCTCTGCAGCTAGCTGTACTAGCCAGAGATAGCGGCGCAGAACGCGCTCGCCAGAAATACCTGAAAAGTGGGGGAGAAGGGTCACAAACCCCAACCCCCACTTTTTCGGTATCCTAGAAGCAGAATTACATGTCAAGCCCCCACACCAAAACTCACGCCCCCGGCGAACTATGCACACCCTAGGTTGTACATCAAACACCCGGGCGCGTATCGTGAAGGCTAAAACGCCCGAAACACCGCGCACGGCCAACACGGGCAACCAACACAACAAAGGACAACACTCATGAGTGAAACCACCACCGAACTTCCCACCCACGGCGTCACCCTCACCGAAGTCGCACAGGCCAAGGTCCGCGCACTCCTCGAACAGGAAGGCCGCACCGACCTGCGCCTGCGCATCGCCGTCCAGCCCGGCGGCTGCTCCGGCCTCATCTACCAGCTCTACTTTGACGAGCGCGTCCTCGATGGCGACGCAGTCCGCGACTTCGACGGCGTAGAAGTCATCGTCGACAAGATGAGCGCACCCTACCTCGACGGCTCCACCATCGACTTCGAAGACACCATCGAAAAGCAGGGCTTCTCCATCGACAACCCCAACGCAGCAGGCTCCTGCGCATGCGGTGACTCCTTCCACTAAACCGAAGGCACCCACCACGCGCCACTAAAGCGCAACACACCTAACAAACCCCCGTCTCGCATACTGCACCCAACCATGCAGATACGCGGCGGGGGTTTTACACTTAACACATGACTACGCACGAAATCACCTGGAAACACATCCTCAACCAGCTCGTCAAACACCAAAACCTCACCGACACCGAAGTCGCCTGGGCAATGGACCACATCATGACCGGCCAAACCGAACAGCCGATCCTCGCATCCTTCCTCACCGCCCTCCACTCCAAAGGCGAAACCCCCGAAGAACTCGGCGCACTCGCAGCCGGCATGATCGCCAAAGCCGAAACCGTCGACATCAACCCCCACGCCGTAGACATCGTCGGCACCGGCGGCGACCAGCAAAACACCGTCAACATCTCCACCATGGCAGCCCTCGTCATCGCAGGCACTGGCGCCACCGTCGTCAAGCACGGCAACCGCGCCTCCACCTCCAAATCCGGCTCCGCAGACGTCCTCGAAGCCCTCGGAATCCGCCTCGACATGCCCATTCCCGCAGTCGCCGAATGCGCTCGCGAGACTGGCATCACGTTCCTGTTTGCGATGACTTTCCACCCGGCAATGCGCCACGTGGGCCCGACCCGCCGCCTGCTGGGCATTCCGACCGCGTTCAACTACCTGGGTCCCATGACGAACCCGGCTCGCGTGAAGTCCTCGGCTATCGGCGTTGCAAACCCGGTCATGGCTGAGAAGATGGCTCACGTCTTCGCGGAGCGCGGCGATCACGCCCTGATTTTCCGCGGTGATGACGGCTTGGATGAGCTGACCATCGCCACCACCAGCCGCCTGTGGGAGGCCGTAGACGGCGAACTGACCGAGTACCGTTTTGACCCGACCGAGTACGGTCTGCAGAACGCACCGCTGGAGCAGCTGCGAGGCGGCGACGCCGAGTACAACGCGGGCGTTTTCCGTGCAATTTTGGCGGGGGAGGGCGAGGCCCCGAAGAGCCCGCTACGCGCTATTCACGACGCCGTGGTGATGAACGCTGCAGCTGGCCTGGTCGCGTACCGCCCGACCAACGGGGAGAGCTTTGAGACCCGTTTCACTCAGGCTTTGGCTGATGCACGCGAATCTATTGCATCCGGCGCAGCGGAGCGTGTGCTCAACGCCTGGGTAGAGTTCAGCTCCAAGCACGCAGAATAAAGAAGCCCAGTAGCTGATGATAGGCACCCGAGATGGGGCGCACCGAATGGTGTGAGTTCGTCTCGGGTGTTTGTCGTTTAACGGGAGGCACTGAGGAGCCCGAAGGTTCGGGGCATGCGGAGCTTAGAGCTGCGGATAGAACAGCGTAGTCGCAGTAGTCGTACTACGAAGAGCACAGGCTTGACCCGTGCCAGCTAGAGCGTAGAAAGCATCGGTGAGCAGCCGGTGGGGTAGTGAAAAATAGGTCTACTTTACATAATGTATATTATCGGCTTTTTAGGGAGGTCTAGAATGAACCCAAGATTCCCCGTATCTAAATAAAGTCTTAACAGTTCATGTATTAACCTCACTCGGTCACCAGAACTGTCGCCAGTACTCAATCCACCTGAAATAATGGATATACCCCGCATCACGAAGGTATCGTCGCCTCGTGTGCAGATCCAACGTCAACCACACCGGTTGATGTACATCAAAGGAGAAAATTCGTGGATTGGCTCTTTGAGACACCCTGGACACTCTGGGTTGCACTCGCCCTCGTTTTCGCCGTCATAGAAATGCTCAGCCTCGACCTGTTCTTTCTCATGCTGGCGATCAGCGCAGGCATCACTGCAGCAATATCACCCTTCGTGGATAACATGCTGATTCGAACCGTTATTTTCGTGGTAATCTGCCTGATTCTGGTCCTTGGTCTGCGCCCGCCGCTGCTGAAAAAGCTCAATAAATCAGCCACCGGAGCTGTCACTAATGCCGAAGCGCTCATTGGTGCTGAGGTGCGCGTCACTCAAGATGTGACTAGTGAAACCGGTTTGGTGGTACTAGCTGGCGACACCTGGACGGCGCGCACCGCCTCCGGAACGCTCGTTGCAGGATCACACGCAAGGGTACAAGCCATTGAGGGTGCTACCGCAATCGTAGAGCCTCTCCCCCACGACTAAGACCAACAACTAAGACCCATCTGAATACCGGCTCTAGAAGCAGATTCAGATACCCAAAAACACACCATATAACTCACCGATAAGGAGAAACAATGCCTATCAGCCTTATTCTGACGGTCCTACTCATCCTCTTCGTGCTGACGATGCTCGCAAAGACCGTGCGCGTCATCCCGCAGGGACGAGCCGGCATCGTCGAACGACTGGGTAAGTTCCGCGCCGTTCTCAACCCCGGCCTGCACATCGTCATTCCCGTAGTTGACCGCGTGCTGCCCCTCATCGACCTGCGTGAACAGGTTGTTTCCTTCCCCTCGCAGTCCGTGATTACCGAAGATAACCTCGTGGTCGGCATCGACACCGTCGTGTACTTCCAGGTCACCGACCCCAAGGCTGCAACCTACGAAATCACCAACTACATTCGCGCCGTGGACGAACTGACCAGCGCAACCCTGCGTAACGTCGTCGGTGGCCTGA
>CALGXU010000352.1 GCA_937935205.1 uncultured Rothia sp. | reverse complement strand
GGGGCTGCTAGATCACTGGTATGAGTGGTCTGGCAGCCCCCGCTTCTATATCTTTGATATAGGTAATAGGGTTATTTCATTCAGAATAATAAATATATGTCTTCTTATATATGATTTATGGTTTATCGGTAATCGTTGCTGGTGTTCACGTCAGCGAGCGCGTGGTCAAGGACCTCTTCGAAGTGCTCTTCGGATTGCTTCATGTACTCCAGGGCTGAGAGGCCGTCGTACATCAGTGAGGGGTTGGTGATCCAGAGGGCAGTGTGCCACTCATCAAAGCCTCCATTAAGGAGCGTTTGAATAATCTTTTGGACGGATGGGTCAACTGCCCCGTTGGCGAACTGGAATCCTGGGTAGCCATTTCGCCCCTTGCCGTCCTTCAGGCGAAGGATGGTTTTTTTGTTGATGCGGTCGTTGAGCGCTTGTCGGGTGATGTCCCCGAGGTACTTGCAGACTGCTGCTGTGGTGTAGAGGTCTCCGATGGTGGATAGGAGATTCTTGGACTCCTGATGTGTTTTCACATGCTGCTGGATGGCCAGTTTGATGGCGGAGGATAGATTGTTGGCTCGGCTTTCGGTCATGTCGATGGTCCCGTCAGCGATGAGCGATTCAAGCAGCTCCTGAGCTGGTCCGAGGGTGTGATTCAGGAATTCATTTTTTCCCATGGCAAGGTTTTCCCCTTTCAGTAATGGGGAGCCCCGTCCAGTGCGGCGACCATCCTGGTGTGGGCTGGGTTCCGCACTGGAGGGCTCTACTCTCACAGTACACATTGTAAAGCCTAAGTGTAAAGTAAGGGTCTATTTGTTTGTTGTGCTATCTGCAGGGGGGGGCGTTGCCCCCTCTCGCCCTATCTCCTAGACATCAAGGGGATTGGGCGAGAGGGGTAAGTAAGCCTAGAGGCACTGCTTTAAGCCGGAGGTAGACTATCATGGAGTGCATCACCAAAATCGTCCACAGTATCGATGATTCTGGGCAGGTTTGCGCCTTGAGCCAGGCACTCACGATACGCCTCAACCAAGCTCACAGTCTCCTCAATCTCTAGGTCTTCCTCATAGATACCTGCAGGACCGTAAATGTACACATTTTCTGTTTCCCCCAGGCTCGAGTTGCTGATAATCCCGCCCGCACCCAGCTTATAGACACCATGCGCCCACGGCTGAGTGAGGGCGTATTTTGTACCCTTATGACGCGTATCGCTCACACATTCAGCGCAATACCCAGGTCCATCGACACGCGCATCCACCAGCACTATCTGGCGCTTCAGGCGAAGCCTAGATACAGACTTACCCTCCAACAGGAAGCGAGGGATTGCACCCCTGGCCATCCACTGGAAAAGTTCGGTACCAAGCGATTCCCGTATAGCCGCCAGAAGCGACCTGCCCGTGTTGCATGTACCCAGACCCTCGGAACCCGGCAAATTAAAGCGTCCACCAGTATGGTGCGTAGTACCAGGCGCCCATGCAGAAGAGTAAAACAGGGGAGTGCGCGGCGAGCCATTGGGGTCATAGGTGTCGTGAACCCTGTAGACCACCGGGATGTCAGTGCCAGGCCCAGCGAGCACCAGCGGATACTGATTCAGGGAAGCCTCAGTATCCGGAAGGATGATCCTACTCGGATCATGATGGCATTTTATATATGCCATACTCGACAATTTTTTTCGGGAAATCATAATCTCCTCATTGTCGGTGTGTTTTTCGCGTGTAAATAATTATAGCCGATAGGCCATCTTGTAAATCCCTGCATGGTCATTAATTCAGCGATGGGCAAAACATGAAATACAACCAATCCTCATGCCTGTCTACAGCAGAAATCTGCAACAATAGCCGGATATACGTGGCACCCTCAGAAAGCTGCCCAAGGTCAATAAAACGGCTTGTCGGGCGAATATATGAGATTCTTTTAGAAATAATTAACCAAAAGTTCTTTTAAATGGAACCAAAATTTTAAAAATTAAAAACCTTAGCGAGACGACATTTGATGACGAGAACTCCAGAGGTTGCCTCGAGTGTGGAAAAGAATAAATTCAGGAGGATGCTACGATCAGTTACCTTCAGCATTTTTCTCTTATTCTCTGTTTTTGGGCTAGGTGCTTTTGCGTGCGCATTAATTATTTAGTGACCTCCATTTCTATGGCCCCTACCCCTACCACTACCGCTACTACTACCCCT
>CALGXU010000351.1 GCA_937935205.1 uncultured Rothia sp. | reverse complement strand
GGACAGCAGCGGATGACTACCCTTTTCCCCCGCCACATTCTCGAGGCCATCGCGCAGCGCCTCCACTCCCCCGGCACCATTGCGGCATACCTGCCCACCAAATCCGAGCCGCCCATCATTGAAGCACTAACCCGCCTGCACAAGGACGGACACCGCATCCTCGTGCCCGTCGTGCGCCCCGGACGCAAACTCGCCTGGGTGCACTGGGACCCCGCCGTTGAGCACCCGCTCAGCCCCATGGGAATCCCCGAACCCGAGGGTGAAGAACAGGACGAGCAAGCCTTCGTAAACGCCGATGTGCGCCTCATCCCCGCTTTCGCCTTTGACGCTGGCGGGCACCGCCTCGGTCAGGGAGGCGGCTACTACGACCGCATTATTCCCCTGCTCAGCGCACAGCAACTGAAGGAGCAGAGCATCGGTGTGGTCTTTGCCGATGAAATGTACGAAGCTATCCCCTACGACCGGTGGGACGCCATTCTGCCGGTCATCCTCACCGAGGAAGGCATTTTCCGCACTCACCCGCAGGGCTAAAAGAGCCCGGCATGCCGATCCCCGATTCGCTCTTGAATGAATTCGCTGTTGCTTGAGTTCGTTCTTGATTGACACCCCCAATCTTTATGCAAAAACCTAAAGATATGCGAGACACATCGATAAAAACACTCGGGAAAAGGGCAAAAAGAAACCAGAAATAGCTTTTTGAGAAGAAAACGCAAATAGCTCCCATCGTTTCAAAAGCGGTACACTCAAACCACGTTAATAAACCATCCCAGCAAACGGATACAGAAGGACAAAATGCCGGTCTACGTTTACCAGTGCAAGAATTGCAACCACGTCTTTGAACAGCGCCAGTCCTTTAGCGACGAGGCCCTGCGCGTCTGCCCGCAGTGCGGCGAAGAAACCCTGCGCAAGCGCTACAACACCGTCGGCGTGACCTTCAAGGGTTCCGGCTTCTACAGCACCGACAAGGGCAACTCCTAAACGGACGGTCCATACCAGTCGAAAGAGGGGCGGGGCAACACAGGTTGCCCCGC
>CALGXU010000350.1 GCA_937935205.1 uncultured Rothia sp. | reverse complement strand
ATAGCTTGATCAGCGGCTATATCGTAGCCGGTTACTCGCACAGCGCGGGCGAGGAACACCTCCGCGGAAGGCGGGAGAAAGACATAACGAGCTTCTGACCGAAAAAGAATGCGCTAACCCCATCCGGCGCGGTACGATGGGAAATATACGACCGGGAAGAAACGCTCGCCGCGCCAGCTGATACACCAGCTAACCCGGTTCTAACCCGGTTGATACCGACGTCATCTTGAGTAGAGACACCTCAAAGGAGAAAACGATGGCACTGTCCGAGCGTGAACAGAAGGTTCTGGACCAGCTCGAAGAACTCATGAGCAATGAGGATCCGCACTTTGCCTCCTCCATGTCTTCAACCGGCAATACTGCGCCGGTCTTTAGCGCTCGCCACTTGGCTCTCGGTATTCTCTTCGTCCTCATTGGCCTGGGCATCATTATTGGCGCGGTGGCATCCAACATGATTTGGCTGGGCGTATTCGGCTTCCTCTTCGCGGCTGGTGGCGTGTACTTCGCAACCACCAGCAAGAAGACCCCGGTAGATTCCTTCCTCGGCGGTAAGGCAGAAGGCGCAGCCCGCGTGCGTCAGCGCGAGCAGAAGGAACGGTCTTCCTTCATGAACCGCCTGGAGGACCGCTGGGACGAGCGTAATAACGGCCAGTTCTAGAGCATTCACAGTTCTAAAGTATTCAGGGCACAGAAGCTTCGCGGCTCAGCTCATAGAGTCGACGCCCGATGTGAACATCTCAAAACTCAAGACTGATCACGTGCTAATCAAGCGGAGGTAAGAATTCTCTTACCTCCGCTTTTTCTATGCCCGAATTTTTCTATGCCCAAGCTAGTGAGAGGCGGAAGTATTGGGGGTTGGCAGGCGGAGCACGCCAAACCCTGAAACTACCCCTTGAAACTAGCTCCGCCCTTGAGCCTGGGCATTGAGCCTGAGCATGGCAAACATGATGAGGGTAACGCGCTGAGCGCACACACCCGAAGCTGTGTAGAAGCTGTGCGCCAGCGTTAAAAATGCAGAAGAGAGCATAAAAACACTAAAAGATACTCTGCCGGGTGGGGTAGGTGGTGGAAAGTGGGGTAAAGTGGAGAGGAAAGCTGAAAGTCAGTCCTATCGCCGTGCCCTCAAACACGCGGCGGAGGCGCCGGCCCGGCACACCCTGCTACCGGCACCTACAGGAATCGTGGAGCAACCCCGCTCCCGCAGACTTTAGCGCAACGGCACACATCGGGGAGGTGAAGTGAATGTTCCTAGGTACCTACTCACCACGAATGGACGCCAAAGGACGCATCATCCTTCCCGCCAAATTCCGTGAGGAACTCTCAGCAGGCCTCGTTCTGACCCGCGGTCAGGAACGATGCCTGTACGTTTTCCCCGCCGCAGAATTTGAACGCATTCACGAACGGATGCGCACCGCGCCCCTGCCGGGACGAGCCGCCCGAGACTTCCTGCGAGTCTTCCTCTCAGGAGCCTCAGACGAACTGCCCGACAAGCAGGGACGCATCACGATCCCGCCGATACTGCGCCAATACGCAGGACTGACCGACAACCTCGTCGTCATCGGATCCGGTACCCGCGCAGAAATCTGGGATGCAGCCGCCTGGGAGGAATACCTCGCCCGCACCGAAGCTGAATTCGCCTCCCTCGACGAGGACCCGTTCAGCCCGCTGCTCTAGTCAGTATTCCGCCGGCGCGACGGCTACCGCCCGGTATCTCTCTATCACCACCGCACCACTCTTCCGTAACCTTCCCGCAGGACAAACTCTCACAGGAGCACCCATGAGCGTAGACCACGCCCCCGAAACCGGTACGACCGCATCCGGCGCTGCCGCCAAGGTCACCGGCGCATCCATTGAGAACCTCTCCCAGCGTGAAGCCAGCGAACGCCACGTGCCCGTGATGCTGGACCGCTGCATTAACCTGCTGGCACCCGGCATTGAACGCGCCGTTGAGGAGCGCGGCACCGCCTACGTTATTGATGGCACCCTCGGCATGGGTGGCCACTCCGAGGCGCTGCTTGAACGCTTCGAAAACCTTGTACTCATCGGTATTGACCGCGACCTGCAGGCGCACGCCATCGCCGGTGAGCGTCTGGCACGCTTCGGTGAGCGTTTCGTGCCCGTCCACGCCGTCTACGATGAAATTGACCGCGCCATGGAAACTGCCGGCGTGCAGGGCATCGACGGCATCCTGATGGACCTGGGCGTCTCCTCCATGCAGCTGGACGAACGCACCCGCGGCTTCGCCTACTCCTACGATGCGCCCCTGGACATGCGCATGAACTCCGAAGACGAGCTCACCGCCCGTATTGTTGTCAACGAATACAGCGAAGACCAGCTGCGCCGCATTATCCGCAACTGGGGCGAAGAGAAGTTCGCATCGCGTATCGCCCGCGCCATCTGCACCGCCCGCGCCAACGCGCCCCTGGAAACCACCGGTGAGCTCGTGCGCATTATCCAGAAGGCTGTGCCCGTCGCCGCGCAGCGCACCGGCGGCCACCCCGCCAAGCGCACCTTCCAGGCGTTGCGCATCGAAGTGAACCACGAACTGGAAGCCCTCGAACGCGCCGTACCGGCGGCCCTGGAGGCGCTCAACCTCGGCGGCCGATTCGTCGCCATGAGCTACCACAGCCTCGAAGACAAAATCGTCAAGAGGGCACTGACCGCAGAGGCAACCTCCAAGGCGCCCAAGGGCTTCCCGGTAGAGCTTGAAGAGCACAAGCCCACCGTCAAAATCATTACCCGCGGCGCCGAACCGCCTACCGACGAGGAAATCGAACAGAACTCCCGCGCCGCCAGCGCCAAGCTGCGCGCCGCCGAGAAGATCCGCATCCCCGCCAAGTAGAAGACAGAAAGCGAAGAAGAGTGAGCACCCAGCACGCATCCCAGCGCCCCACCCGCACCCAGGGCGCCCCGCGGAGTCGACGCGCCGGTTCCTCGCGCCCTGCCGCCGGCACCCCCGGCGCCGTTGGCTCTACCCGCGCATCCTCTACAGGTGGCTCCACCGGGGCGAGCCGCGCCTCCACCCGAGCCCACTCCGGCCGCACCCGCACCGCGCGTCTGGAGCCGGTCACCGCAGCCCAGCCGGCGGTTCGCCCCGCCAGCACCGCGGCATCGCACGGCGGTAAGCGCACCTCAACGAACGCGAGCCGTGTGCCCTCGAGCGTCCGTGCGGTAGCCCGCACCGAAGAGACCCGAGAAGAGAAGCCTAAGCAGCGTAACCCGCTGTCCACTGTGCGCCGCCGAGCCCGTAAGCTCAGCCCGCCGACCATGCTCGCTGTCTTCGCGGCAATCCCGCTGACC
>CALGXU010000349.1 GCA_937935205.1 uncultured Rothia sp. | reverse complement strand
TGGGCCTGGTGTGCACCTCCGGCACTGCCCTGGGCGAGTACATGCCCGCCGTCATGGAGGCGTACCACGCTGGCGTGCCCCTGGCGGTGCTCAGCGCTGACCGCCCGGAGCGTCTACGCGGTAGCGGAGTGAACCAGACGACCCGCCAGGCGAGTTTCTTCCATCCTTTTGTGCGTGCTGAAGCTGATCTGACCTCTTACCCCGAGCAGGTGGAGGGTGAGCAGACTCAGGCTTTTGCCGCCTGTCTGAATGCGCTGACCGGTCGTAGCGCCGAGCACTGGCGTAAGCAGTCGACGGAGCCGATTGGCCCGGTACACTTGAACATTTGTTTCGATACTCCGCTGACCCCCTCGGGTCGTTTTGCGCAGATGCTGCCGCAGTGGGCGCAGAGCCTGCTGGAGGATTACGACCCGCAGGCTGAGGGTCGCGCCCGCGCCGCCCGTGCCGAGGGTTCCGGGCTCTCCAGTGCTGAGCAGCTTTGGCTCCTGGATTCTTTGGAGGCGCAGGCGGACCTGGCGGAGTTCACCCCGGCGCATCGCACCGTGGTGGTTGCCGCTGACGGTGCTGGCGAGTTTGCGGCGGAGTTCGCGCGCGTGCTGAACCTGCCGCTATTTGCGGAGCCTTCCTCCGAGGCGCGCCACGGCGTGACCTCGATTCCCCACTACCCGCAACTACTCGCGGACGGTTCGTTCGCCCCCGCCGCCCAGATTGAGCGTGTGGTGCTCTTCGGCCACCCGACGCTCTCGCGCCCGATTACGGCGCTACTGGAACGCGAAGATATTCAGTGCGCGTTCTACGCCCCGCGCCGCGCCAGCTGGTACGAGCCGGGCGCTCGCTCCTTCGTGGAGCTGTCGACCCCGCACGAGCTTGCCGAGTTTGCGTGCGCATCCTCTGTTGCCACCGATGAGCTGGCAGATGAGCTGGTGGACGAGCTGAGCTGGCTGGAGCAGTGGGTTACCCCGGCACGCAAGCTGCAGGATGAGTGCCTGCGCGCCATTGCCGCCTACGAACACCCCGGCGCCGACAGCTCGGTAGACTACGCCGATTACCGCAACCGCACCGCCGGCCGCGCCTACGCCCGCCGCGTCTGGCAAGATGCGGTGGCTCAGCGCCGCCTCATGGTGCTGGGCTCCTCAAACCTAGTGCGTGATCTGGATGCGGCAGCCCCCGCCCTGGGCGAGCCCGCCCCCGCGCGCGTGTTTGCTAATCGCGGTCTTGCCGGTATTGACGGCACCATTGCGACCGCTATTGGTGTCTCCCTGTCGGGCTACTACCCCGCCGGTGTGGATGAGAACTCCCGCCCGGTTATTGGTGGCGCCGCCCTGCCGGTGACCCTACTGTGCGGTGACCTGACCTTCCAGCACGATGTGTCCTCGCTGAACCTGCCGAATACTGAGCTTCTGCCCGAACTGCGCGTTGAGGTCTTTGACGATGCCGGCGGCGGTATTTTCACGACCCTTGAACACGGCGATATAGCTCGTCAGGAGCAGTTCACCGCCGCTGTGGATCGTTTCTTCACGGTGGCTGCCGCCCCGAATACTGATTTGGCGCGCATGGCTGCCGGTTTTGGTACCGAATCGGGCGTTGAGGTGCGCATTCACACACCCTAAAGCCGTTTCTAAAGGGTGCAGGCTAAGCCCCGTGCGCGGGGTTGACCGATATACTGAAAACTACCTGTGCCGTAGCCTTCCGTGGCTACAAGCTAGCCGGTCGTAGCGGTTTCACTCGCCGCTACATTCGCGTTGTCCTGCGCGCCTGCTGACGTACGGCACCCTATCTATCATGTATTGACATTCACGCTCTCGCCGCTGGTGTACACCGCACGCAACCGGAGGTTTACCCCCGGTGAGCCCGGTGCATGCGGCGGGCGTTGCTCCCAAGGATTCTCATGAGCTCACTCGATATTATTGTTGCCGTCCCCTCCGGAGCCGGTTGGGTTCCCGTACACGCCATGGCGGAGCTTCTCGCCCGCTACACCGGCGGTACCGTACACACCGTGGATGTGGGCGCATCCCTCAGCAAGGAAACGAAGCTTCTGGCGCGTCTGCCCCGTCTCAAGGGCGGCTCGAAGCGCTGCCTGGTGATTGCTTCTGACCCCGGTCAGCTCTACGCCATCTCGCAGGGTTCCTTCGCGTTCCGCCGCTACGGCGCGATTTACGGCTGGGTGATTGATAGCTTCTGGGATGACCGTATTCCCGCGGTGGCTAAGTCCTCCACCTACGACCAGATTTTCGTTGCAGACGTTGATGACGTTCAGCCCTGGACCGCTGCAGGCGTGAAGACCCCCGGCGTTCTGCCCTGGGGTGCGGACGTTTGGAGCAAGTTCAGCGACCGTCTGGCTGCGCTGGAGTCGAAGAGCACCGACCTGCTGCGCGTGGGCCGTCAGCCCGCCGCCTACGAAGATGACGAGGCGACCGCCTCCCTCGCCGCCGAGCTGGGTCTGAGCTTTGAGGGCCGCCCGCCCTTCGGCGCGAACGACCGCGAGTCGGCTCAGCACCTGCAGGATTCTCTGAACCGCGCGAAGTTCCTGCTGGCGTTCTCCACTTCGGTCAGCCCGGCACCGTACACTCACCCGACCAAGGAGTACATTACCGGTCGTTGGACCGATGCGCTGGCTTCGGGCGTGACTGTGGTCGGCAAGGTTCCGAACACCACCACCGTACGTGACATCCTGTGGGATGGCGCAACCATCGACATTGATCACGCGGATGCACGCGCGGGCCTCGCGCAGGTTGCCGATGCCGCCTCCCGCTGGACCCCCGCGCAGGGTGAACAGCAGATTCGTCAGGCGCTGCAGCACCTGGATTGGCGTCACCGTTTTGTGCAGCTGTGCGAGGCAATGGGCGATGTCCCGGCTTCTTTGACGGCTGATTGCGAGGCAATGCGCGCCCAGTACGTTCAGCGCTAAATACGTACCCTAAGGCTATGGGCATATAAAAGGTGAGGGCTGGTTTCTACCGTAGAAACCAGCCCTCACCTGTATTTATGCCCTATGAGGCATATTGTATATGGGGTTTAGTACGATGCCTGACCCAGAGTAATCGGACCCGTGAAACCACTGGTATCCGGGTGATCCGCTTCTAGGTACGCCGCCACCGGTGCACCTTCAAGCTGAGCCAAACGATCCAGCAGGAAACGAGTAGCACCCGGTGCATACGGCAGCTTATACATTGCTGCGGTCGTCGCCTCGTCATCACGATCCAAAGTGGAAGCACGAATCGACTCAATAGCAGTCACCATGGTGTTACGCTCACGCTCCACGAAGGTGCGGTCCACCGGCTCACCATTACCGGGCACAAACACGCGGTAGCGGTCAAATTCGAGCACGGCACCGAGAGTATCGATCCAACGATCGGGGAAAGAATCCTCAAAGTAGGGGTCGGTACCCTCTTCAATCAGACCGCCCATGAAGAGCACATCTTCAATGCCGACCAGGATGTCACCGTCGGTGTGACCGGGTCCCATGTACATGAGGGTTGCGCTACGCTCACCCAGGTCAATGGGAGTGAAAGTGATGCCGTCACCCCTATTGGCGACCAGGCGGTTGGGAACAATAATGTCGGTGGCTGCACCCTGGTGGTGCGCCATTTCCGGTTCGAGCGTCTCGACGTAGGGACGCTGCGCCTCACCGTATTTACGAATTGCACGCGCGGCGCGAGGATGCGCCCAGAATTCTTCGGCACCCATTGCCGCGAAAACATCGTTACCGAAGAAACGCTCATAGTGACCGTGAGTGTTTACGACGGTGATAGGAAGGCGCGTGAGACGGCGAACCTCATCGTAGATTTCGGTTGCCTGACGGGGACCTGCGCCGGTATCCACGACAAGTGCCCGTTCCAGTCCGAGGACCAGTCCGGTGTTCAGTCGGTAGTTGTCGGTCGCAATACGGTACACGCCGTCTGCGAGTTCAATAGTACGAGCCATAGATACAACCCTACTGTAATTTTTGGTGCTTGCGGGACTATTCGGGCTTCAGAGAACAGAAATTTACGGTTCGGTAACAATTCAAGGCAATGAAAGTGCATTATTTTGTACAAACTTATCTCTAGCGTCAAGAAAGTGGTGAGCTTTATCAACCTCTCCGGATTGTTTGAACAGCCCATCATCGCCACAGGAGCCCCTCGAAGAGCCCGGCGCGCATCCGTAGAAGCAATATTTATGCCTCAATGCCACTCAACCCAGAGTTGTGCGCGCGGTTAAACCCGCATCTAACACCCCTATAGGATAGGAGTATGACTTCTTCGCCTACCCCCTCTTCTCACCCCTCGACTCAGCCGTTCCCCAGCGGTACCGGACGCTACGCCCCCTCCCCCTCGGGGGACTTGCATCTGGGCAATTTGCGTACCGCTATTTTGGCGTGGGCGATGGCGCGCCGCGGTGGCAAGCCCTTCTACCTGCGCGTGGAGGATCTGGATCGCGTGCGCCCGGGTGCCGCGGAGCGCCAGATTGCTGACTTGGCGGCGCTGGGTCTGGATTGGGATGCGAGCCCCGGCGCCTCCTCGGAGACTGTCAACGGGCAAGAAGCAGGCGTGCTGTACCAGAGCACGCGCCTTGCCGCCTATGAGCAGGCGGTTCAGCAGCTGCGCGAGGCGAACCTTGTCTACGAGTGTTTCTGTACTCGCCGTGAAATTCAGGAGGCGTCGAGTGCCCCGCACGGTGCGCCGGGCGCATACCCGGGCACCTGTCGTGAGCTGACGGAAGCACAGCGGCAAAAGCGCCGCGCGCAGCGTCCGCCGGCCCTGCGTCTGCGTGCCGAGTGCACGAGCTACACGGTGCAGGATGATTTTTACGGCGCCTACACGGGGCTGGTGGATGATTTTGTGCTGGTGCGCAATGACGGCACCTACGCCTATAACCTGACGTCCGTGGTGGATGATGCGTTTGTGGGGGTTGAGCAGATTGTGCGCGGTGATGATTTGCTTCCTTCGGCGCCTCGCCAGTCGTATGTGGCGCAGCTTTTGGGTGTGGCGCAGCCGCGTTACGCTCACGTGCCGCTGGCGCTGAATACGGAGGGTAAGCGCCTGGCGAAGCGTGATGGTGCGGTGACCCTGCCGCAGCTGCGTGAGGCGGGCGTTGAAGTCCCGAGGATTTTGGGGTGGATTGCCGCTTCTATTCCGGTGTATAACGCCGATGGTTCCGCCCATTCGGCGGATGTTCCGGTGCCCAATGCGGCGGCGATTTTGGAGCGTTTTGACCCGGCTCTTATGGCTACCGAACCGTGGGTTGTGAGGGATCTCTAAGCCTCTGTGACATTGTCGTGTAACAGTTCAACACTCCGAACAGCTTTTAAATTTTTCGTTTAATTCGTTTTAGGTGAATACGACTCTGAACGTTTGCGTTGCTTTTAAACTACTTCTCTTGCACCGAAGTGCCCGAAACCCTGAATTCTAGGGATTTTTCGGGCGCTTTTTCGCACACGCTCCCACATTGCCCCACGTGTGCGACCATGAAGTTTACACAGTGTATACATATTTATTCCGTAGTTCCTCACCCCTAAGCGTCAAATAGACTTTATTTTCAGCCCTTCAAAGCCTAGACTGTATCCTATGCCACTCATAAAGTTATGGGGTAGCGCATAAATACACACAGGCGAACACTATCACCAGGAGAGAAGGAACATTATGGCCGCGAGTACATACCAGGTCATCGCGCTGGCGATTTATTTTGTTGCCATGATCGCAATCGGCCTATGGGCAAATAGCAAGAACAACAGCCTCGACGACTATGTGCTGGGCGGGCGACAGCTCTCCCCCACCGTCGCCGCACTCTCAGCGGGCGCCTCCGATATGTCCGGCTGGCTCCTCATGGGTCTGCCCGGCGCCGTCTACCTCAGCGGCCTCTCCCAGGCATGGCTCGCCGTCGGTCTGACCATCGGCGCATGGTGCAACTGGAAGTTCGTGGCACCGCGACTGCGTAGCTACACCGAAGTTGCCGGCGACGCAGTGACCGTCCCCGTCTTCCTGAGCAACCGCCTCCATGACACCAAGCGCGTGTTGCGCATCGTCTCCGGCGTCGTGATTCTGGTGTTCTTCACCTTCTACGTCTCCTCCGGTATGGTGTCCGGCGGCCTGTTCTTCAAGTCCTCCTTCGGTCAGGAATACCACACCGGTATGCTCCTGCTGGCAGGCATCACCGTGTTCTACACCTTCTTCGGCGGCTTCATGGGCGCATCCTACACCGACATGGTTCAGGGCCTGCTCATGCTCGCAGCGCTGATTGCCGTTCCGGTCGTCACCATTATTGACCTCGGCGGCGTGGGCCCCGTGGTTGAGTCCATCAGCCAGGTACGCCCCGACGCACTGAGCATCTTCGCGGGCACCACCTTCGCCGGTATCGTTTCGTCCCTCGCATGGGGTCTGGGCTACTTCGGCCAGCCGCACATTATCGTGCGATTCATGGCAATGCGCACCCCCGCAGACGCTAAGTCCGGCCGCCGCATCGGCATCAGCTGGATGGTCCTGACCGTGTTCGGCGCACTGAGCGGCGCGTTCATGGGTATCGCCTACTTTGCACGCCACCCCGAGGCGTCCCTCACCAACCCGGAAACCGCTGAGTCGGTCTTCCTGGACCTCGCCCAGATTCTGTTCCACCCCCTCATTGCGGGCCTGATTCTGGCTGCGGTTCTGGCGGCAATTATGTCCACCCTCTCCTCGCAGCTGATTGTGTGCTCCTCCGCTCTGGTGGAGGACCTCTACGGCATCTTCTCCTCGAAGAAGCTCAGCGCAGGCAAGTCCCTGTGGCTCGGCCGTGCAGGCGTGGCAATCGTGGCACTGGTCGCCGGTGCCCTGGCGTGGAACCCCAACAGCTCCATTCTGCAGCTGGTCGCATTCGCTTGGGCTGGCTTCGGTTCGGCATTCGGCCCGACCGTTCTGCTCTCCCTCTACTGGCGTAAGCTGACCACCCAGGGTGCACTCGCCTCCATGATCACCGGTGCCGTTGTGGCATTCGCATGGGGCCAGAGCCCGATGAAGTCCGTGCTCTACGAAATGGTTCCCGGCTTCGCTTCGGCACTGCTGGTCGCGATTATCGTCTCCCTGGTCACCTACAAGAAGAACCCGGTCATTGACGAAGAGTTCGACCGCGCGGTAGAGCTTGCAAAGGTCAAGTAACCCCTAAGTAACCAAGACCGGGTAAGGTTCCTTACCCAACCTCTAAGGCCCGGGCCGCACACACGCGGTCCGGGCCTTCTTATATGCCCGGGCAACGTAGAATCTCAGGCAACGTAGAATAGGGTCTATGACTGCACAACTTCCCGAAAAGGTCTCGGACATCTTCAACCCCGCCGACTGGCGCGCCGTCGAAGGCTTCGAAGACTTCACCGACATCACCTACCACCGCCAGGTTGAGCGCGACGAAAACGGCGAAATCCTGCGCGATCTGCCCACCGTGCGCATCGCATTCGACCGCCCCGAGGTCCGCAACGCATTCCGCCCGCACACCGTGGACGAACTCTACCGCGCCCTCGACCACGCCCGCATGACCTCCAACGTAGGCACCGTACTGCTCACCGGCAACGGCCCCTCCGCCAAGGACGGCGGCTGGGCATTCTGCTCCGGCGGCGACCAGCGCATCCGCGGCCGCGACGGCTACCACTACGCCAGCGGTGAGACCGCAGAAAGCATCGACCCGGCACGCGCGGGCCGACTGCACATCCTGGAAGTGCAGCGCCTCATCCGCACCATGCCCAAGGTCGTTATCGCGCTCGTCTCCGGCTGGGCTGCAGGCGGCGGCCACTCCCTGCACGTGGTAGCTGACCTGACCATCGCCTCCGAAGAGTACGGCAAGTTCAAGCAGACCGACGCAACCGTCGGCTCCTTCGACGCAGGCTACGGTTCGGCGCTGCTCGCACGCCAGGTGGGTCAGAAGTTCGCCCGCGAAATCTTCTTCCTCGCCAAGGAATACGACGCACAGCGCATGTACGAAATGGGCGCAGTCAACGACGTAGTCCCCCACGCCGAGCTCGAGAACAAGGGCCTGGAATACGCGGCGCACATCGCCCGCCAGTCCCCGCAGGCAATCCGCATGCTCAAGTACGCCTTCAACCTGCCCGACGACGGCATGCTCGGCCAGCAGGTCTTCGCCGGTGAGGCAACCCGCATGGCATACATGACCGACGAGGCCGTGGAGGGTCGCGACGCGTTCTTGCAGAAGCGTGACCCGGACTGGTCCAACTACCCCTACTACTTCTAAGAGACAGCCCCTTCCGCAGAAGTAGTTTCAGATGCATAGACTCGGAGCCGGATTCAACCCTGATACCCTCAGCTAAGAATCCGGCTCCGGCGCATTTGATGCCGCCCCTCTTTTTCCCCCAGGCATATGACACTCCCGGCTCATAAGCACGCAGCCGCTACCAACAGCCGCTAAGGATTTAGCCATGATGAACACCCCCGTACCCGGGCTCGTGCCCTCCCCCGCCCCGCAGGAGGCTGCCCTGCACCCGCAGGCGGTACAGGTGCGCGCCAATCAGCCCGCCGACCCTCACGCAATGCTGGGTGCCTTTGAGCAACTGCTGGGTGGGTACGCGCTGGGTGGGTACGCGACGGGTGCTGGTGTGGAGAGTGCTGGTGCGGAGAGTGCAGAGGTTGCAGAGTCTATTGCCCTGGTGGTGGGTACCTCCGGATCCACCGGAACCCCCAAACGCACCGCGCTGACCGCGCGAGCTCTTGCCGCCAGTGCGGCAGCCACCGAGCGCTTCTTCGGCTCAAACTCCGATGCCGCCTCGCAGTGGCTCCTGGCTCTTCCGGCGCACTATATTGCCGGCGCGCAGGTGCTCGCCCGCTCCGTGCTCGCCGGTACAGCCCCGGTCATCGCCCGCTCCGTAACCGAGTCGGTGCACTTTAGCCCCGAGGTTTTTCTGCATGCGGTTGAGCGCATGAGCTCGGCACGCCGGTTTATCTCCCTGGTGCCCACCCAGCTCCATAAGCTCCTCGAAAGCGCGGACGCCAACCCGTCCCTGGGCGCTGAGATTCACGAGGCGCTCGGCTCCTTCACCGGAATCCTGCTCGGAGGCGCCCCCGCCAGCGCCGACCTGCTCGCCGCCTCCACCGCGCTGGGGCTGAACACGGTGACCACCTACGGTAGCGCCGAAACCGCCGGCGGATGCGTCTACTCCGGCTCGGTTCTGCCCGGCGTGCGGGTGGAGCTCGTGCCCGAAGAAGGCATGCCCGCCGTGCCGGATATTGACGGGAATCCCGCGCAGGTGGGTCGTATTTGGATCAGCGGCGCGCACCTCGCCAGCGGCTACATTGGCGATGCCGCCCGCACCGCCGAGCACTTCTTCACCGCAGCGGACGGCACCCGCTGGTACCGCACCGACGACTACGGTCTGCTCAGCCCCGCACACGACCTCGATAGCACTGCAAACGGCCTCGACAGCGCTGCACACGGCAACACTGCGCACAGTAGCGAGCCGCGCCTGCAGGTGCTTGGCCGCAGCGACGACGTGCTCATCAGCGGAGGCGTAAAAATCTCCGCACGCGCCGTGGCGACCGTCCTCGAAGAGCACCCCGCCGTGCGTGAAGCTTGCGTCATCGGCCTACCCGATGCCCGATGGGGCACAGCCATTGCCGCCGCGGTCACGCTGGTACCCTCTGCCGATACCGCGGCTGCGCCTACTGAGAATGGCCCCGCCCTGAACGAAGACCTCTGCGCCCTGCTACGTGCCCGCTGCGCCGAAAAGCTCGGCGCCCCCGCCGCGCCCAAGCAGCTGAGCATCCTGCCGGATTTCCCGCTCACCAGCACCGGCAAGCCGGACCGCGCAGAAATATACAGTATCCTGGACAGAGACTATCGTCAGGGCTAAAGCGGGTTCATCCACGGGTTTTTGCCCCGCACACGCAGCCGCCCACACCCCTGACCGTCACATCACAACCCCTCACGCACAACACCCACGCATCATACGCACTTAGACCCGGAAGGATCCCCCGTGGCAACTGCCGCCCAATGGATTGAAGGCGCTCGCCTGCGCACCCTGCCGCTCGCCGTCGCCCCCATTATTGCAGGCTCAGCTGCCGCCTACGAGATCAACGAATTCAAGCCGCTCTACGCGTTCTTGGCGTTCCTCGTCGCGTTCTTCCTGCAGGTCGGCGTGAACTACGCCAACGACTACTCCGACGGCATCAAGGGCACCGACGAAGACCGCGTGGGTCCGCTACGCCTCGTCGGTTCCGGCGTGGCAAGCCCCCGCTCCGTCAAGTTCGCCGCCTTCGCTTGCTTCGGTCTGGCGATGCTTGCGGGTCTTGCTCTGGTGGCTCTGGCGAACCAGTGGTGGTTCCTGGCGATTGGCGCCTCCAGCGTCTTCGCGGCGTGGGGCTACACCGGCGGCAAGCACCCCTACGGCTACATGGGCTTAGGTGACGTATTCGTCTTCGTCTACTTCGGTCTGGTCGCGACCCTGGGCACCCTCTACACGCAGGCGCACACCCTGACCCTGCTCGGCTGGGTTGGCGCTATCGGCATTGGTCTGATTTCCTGTGCGCTGCTCATGGCGAATAACGTGCGCGACATTCCCACCGACATTGAGGCGGGCAAGCTGACCATGGCGGTCCGCCTGGGCGAACGATGGTCGCGCATCACCTACATTGTGGAAATGGCGCTGGCACTGGGTCTGGGCGTGCTCCTACTCGATGAGAACCCCTGGTTCCTGCTGATCTTCCTGCTGGTCGGCCCGACCATCCACTCCTGCGTGACCGTGTGGACGCGCGGCGGCCGCGAGCTGATCCCCGTGCTCAAGCAGGCGGGTATTGTGGCGCTCGTGTACTCCGTGATTCTTGCCCTCGCCGTGTGGCTGGGTTCGCTGGATATTATTAGCCACGAAGTTCAGGTGTTCACCGGCTACTAAGCCGACTCACGGTTCTGCGTCAGTTCTGCACTGCCTCGCATCGGGCTCTTTTACCGCGCCGTTAAGCCGCTAGCGGGCATCCAGTTCATAGTTCCGCGATAACGCGGCGGTATGTCATAGTAGTGCTTATGATTCGAGCCATGCTGATTATTGGCGGCGCCGCCCTCATCGTGGGGCTGACCCTCTACACCCTTTTGGACGCCGTCCGCACCCCCGCACACGAGGCGCGAACCCTGCCCAAGTGGCTGTGGGTTCTCGTCACCCTGCTCTTCCCCGTGGTGGGCCCGCTCATGTGGCTCATCCTGGGCCGCCCCAAGGCACAGCCCGCAGCAGGCACTCCTCGCGCCGGTTTCGGTCAGCGACGCGGTACCCCGGCGCCCTCGGTCTCTTCCCCCGACGACGATGAAGAGTACCTGCGCTGGCTCAAAGCAAAAGCAGAACGCGAACGCCGCAGCCGCGAGGCAGAATCAAACAACAAGCAAGACCCCGAGCGTAAGAACCCCGAGGATGGCACTCCTGGCCAAAGCAACGGGCAGAACTAGTCAGGGTGGCTAGGCTCGCGCACCCAAGGTTTACAGTAAGAGGCTGTGGGCACATCCAAACGGATGGGCTCACAGCCTCTTACTATGCTCAAAAACAGCTTTATGAACTAGCTGCCGGACCTTTAGCTACCGGGCAGCTGAATCACACCGCCGTACAGCGGCGCAGCAGGCTCCGCATATCCCACAAAATGCGGCATCTCATGCTCAAAATCAGTGGTGCTAAACGCCAGGGTCGTAATCGACGCCAGGTTGCACTCACGGGCACGCGGGTCATGCTGCAGCATACGGCCCTCAACACCCAGGCGAGTAATCCAAATCGGCAACTGGTGCGACACAATAATCGCCTCCGCACCCTCGCCGCCCAGCTCGTAGGCGGTACGCGCCGCATCCTGAACAGCCGCAGCCATACGGCGAATCTGATCCAGGTACGACTCACCCCAGGAGGGGCGCGCCGGGTTGTACAGCTTCGTCCAGTGACGCGGGTTCTTCAGCAGCTCCTGCGCATTCACGTGCAGACCCTCAAAGTAGTTATCCGCCTCAATGACGCGCTCATCCGGCTGCGCGGTCAGGCCCAGCAGCTCCTCAACCGGGGCGGCAGACTCACGGGTACGCTGCAACGGCGAGCAGACCAGATGCACGAAACGGGCGCCGCGCTCAGCACGAGCCGCGAACTCCTCAGCGCTCAGACGCACCATCTGCTGGCCCTTATCGGACAGACGGTAGCCGGGTAGACGGCCGTACACGATACGCTCGGGGTTGTGCACCTCGCCGTGACGCATGAGGTGAACTTTAATGGTGGAAGTTTCAGTCATAATCCCAGTCTCTCAGATAGCGCGCCGCACCCCAAACAGGTGACCCGCACATACCCCCTACAAATACGAAACCCAGCCCGCAAAAACTGCAGGAACGCAAAAACCCCGCCTCTCCGGACGGAGGGCGGGGCGAAAGAAGTCTATTTACTTCTTGTTGCGGCGCTGGTGGCGGGTCTTACGAAGCAGCTTGCGGTGCTTCTTCTTGGACATACGCTTGCGGCGCTTCTTGATAACGGAACCCATAGGATTTCCTCACTTTACTCGTACCCGGCCGAGCCATTCGACTCGGTAGCTACCCGGGGATATTTATACCGGTATAACCGATCCAAAACGCATTTTAGGCACAGAAATACCCTTGCGTTTTAGAGCGCTACCTACCTAGAGTACTAGGTTTACCCCCATTTTCACCATTCGAGAGCGGCTTTTCAGGAGTTTTTCCCTGAATTTCCGCTTTTCCCGCGGGCTTATCGAGGGTATTTCTGGGCGAAAACGGGGATTGGGCAGCCCTAACGGCGCTTCTTCTTAGACTTCTTCGAGCCCTTAGACCGTCCCTTAGACAGAGCCGAACCAGAAGATGCTACAGCGCCCTCAGAAGAGCTCTCCTCAGCCTGGGAGGCGGCCTCAGCCGATTCCTCAGCGGGTTCTTCAACCGGCTCTTCTACAGAAACCTCCTCAGCGGGGCTTTCCTCAGCAGGGTTTTCCTCAGCCGCCGCGTGCAACGCCTTCAGACGCTCAGCACGCTCAGCCTCGGCACGAGCCAGCGCCTCCTGATCAATGACGGGCTTCTCAGGCTTCGCCTCGGTATTAGCCTCGGGCTGAGCCTTCTCAGCGCTCTCCTCAACCTCAGGCTCGTACACATCCACGCCGAAGAAACGCTTCATCTTCGAGAAGATGCCGCGGCGCTCCTGCACCGGCTCATCATGCGGAAGCTTCTCGTAGGTGTCGTGGATGGTCGCTGCCGCCTCAAGACGGGTAGGCTCAGCAGGCTGAACAGCGGGCGCCTCCTGGCGCGCCGGAGCACGCAGAACGTTCTCCGATTCAGCCTCCGCGGGCGCCGCAGCAGTCACGACAGCCGCAGAACGCGCGGTACGGGCAGGCGCAGTCAGCACCCTACTACGATCCACCGGCTTAATGATGGTCGCACGCACCGGAGAAATAATCTGACCGCTACGACGACGCGGAGCCGCCGTAGAAGCACGCAGAACCTTCGCGGGGCCCTCAGCCTCTTCCTGAGCGTACGCAGCAGGCACGCTCGGCAGCTGACCGTTGGGAGTCTGCGAAACAGGAGCCTGGGAGGCGGGGGCAACCTGCGCAACCGGTGTGCTACGGCGCGGGGTACCGAAGCTCAGCGGCACATCCGGGCTCGCGGAATGAGCGGCAGGCTGTGCGGAAACTGCAGAGGCTGCGGGAGCTACAACAGGCACGGGCTGAGACGCAGCTGGAACAGCACGTTCTGCCTTGTCAGAAGCAGAAACCTCAGAACCCGGAAGAACCTCGGCAGGCTCATCAACGCGCCCTGCAGGAGCCTCAGAAGCCGCCTCCTCAATGTAGACGATATCGCCCTCGGGCACCTTGTACTCCACAGCAGAAGACTGCGCAGACTCAGCCGGGACCTCAACAGCAGGCTCCACAACAGGCACAGGTGCATCCGCGGCGGGCAGCGCCCCCATATCAGCGAAGGACGCATCATCCTGCATCAAATCGTCAAAGTCATCGGCGGCGAACTCGTCCA
>CALGXU010000348.1 GCA_937935205.1 uncultured Rothia sp. | reverse complement strand
CAGCTCTTGATGTTTCCTTTCTTGATCAGGGGTCCACCGCGTACGCTGTGGCGACCGTGGATTCTTCCATGGTCGTTGGTTCTGGTGCGAGCGCGAACCTGTCCACGCACACGCTGTACCGCGGCGATTTCGCTTCGGGTGCGGTGATTCGCAATATTGTGGACCGCGCGAAGAAGGCGGCGATTAAGGAGCAGCTGCAGGCGCTGACTGCCGGTGCGGACGCTTCGAGTGTGGGTATTGGTACCCGCCACCTGCTGGAGGCGGTGCGCGCCGAGTTTGAGGATCAGGTGGACTTGCCGCCGCTGCCCGATATTGAGGATGCGCTCACCGTCGCCGGTGTGCGTGGCCGCCTGGTGTCGGTGGAGCCGCCGCGCTAAACCGCGCGCCCGCATGAGCCGTGTGCCCGCACCATAAACCGCGCTACAAGCACCAGCCGGGCGGCGCTCAATGCGCTTTTTCCGCACTAACCTCAGTATTACCGCAGGTCCAAAGCCTTTAGAAGGTATAGATTTTTTCAGGAGAGCCCCATGAACTCCACCCCCAGCACCCCCAGCTACGGCGTGCACCGCATTATGGGTGCCGAAACCGAGTACGGCGTCATCGCCCCCTCCGCGCCGGGCACCAACCCGACCGTGCTGTCCGCACTGGTGGTCAACACCTACGCTAAGTTGGCGTTCCGCCGCGGCGCCGCCTTCCGCGAACAGCTGCAGCGCCGCGCCCTGGCGGATGAGCTCGTCGCTGAGGAAGTACGCCAGGCGGAGAACTACTCGACCCCCGAGGGTCAGTGGCTGGGTGAGTCCGAGTCGCCGCTGCGTGATGCGTTCGGCCAGGTGCAGGACGCCTCCACCGCCCACTCGAGCCAGATGACGCACACCCGCACCGAGCTGACCAGCGAAGATATCGCCCTGGAGATTATGCGCGAGGCGGGCGTTCAGGCACCGGGTGAGCCCGCCGAGCCGCGTAGTGCCCTGGATGCGCTCGCCGGTGTGCACGGTCGCGGTGGTTTCCCGGAGCGTCTGGATTGGGATCGCGTGACCATGAACGCGATTCTGCCTAATGGTGCGCGCCTGTATGTGGATCATGCGCATCCGGAGTATTCCTCGCCGGAGGTTCTGACTCCCGCCGACGCGGTGCTCTATGACGCTGCCGGTGACGCGCTGGCGTACGAGTCGCTGGTGGAGCTGGGCAACCATGCGCAGGATTTGCCGCAGGTGAAGCTGTACAAGAACAATACCGACTCGAAGGGCCAGTCGTACGGCGCCCACGAAAACTACCTGATCAGCCGTGATGTTCCGTTCGAGCAGGTTGCGGATGCGCTCCTGCCGTTCTTTGCAACCCGCGCAATTTTTACGGGTGCGGGCCGTGTGGGTATTGGTACGCACGGTGAGGTTCCGGGTTTTCAGATTAGTTCGCGTGCTGATTTCTTTGAGCGCACGATTGGTCTGGAGACCACGATTCGCCGCCCGATTGTGAATACGCGCGATGAGCCGCATGCGGATGAGTCGAAGTACCGCCGTCTGCACGTGATTCCGGCGGACGCAAACATGTCGCACTATTCGAACCTGTTGAAGTTTGGTACGGCGGCGCTGGTGATGAACCTGATTGAGTCGCACAGTGAGCAGCACCCCGTGTTGCCGGGTGTGCGCCTGTCCGATCCGGTGGCGGCGATGCACGCGGTCAGCCACGATTTGTCACTGTCGGTTCAGCTGCCGCTGGCACCGTCTTCGGCGACCCTGCCGAACCCGGTGTCCACAAGTGGTTCGGCGAGCGCCCTGCAGATTCAGCGAGCCTACTATGAAGCATCGCGTGCGCACGAGGAGTCAAACCCGGCGGGTGTGGATACTGCGACCGCGCAGATTCTTGATCTGTGGGGCGAGGTTCTGGATGCCCTGGAGACCAACCCGCTCTCGCTGGCGGATCGTCTGGACTGGGTGGCGAAGTATGCGCTGGTGCGCGGCTATGTCGCTCAGGGCGTAGATTATGCGAATCCGAAGTTGAAGGCGTTGGATTTGCAGTACGCTGATATTGACCCGTCGAAGAGCCTGTATCATCGCCTGGTGGCGCGTGGCCGTATGCGTACGCTGTTCTCTGCGGAGCAGGTGGAGCGTGCGACAACTGAGCCGCCGCGTGAGACGCGTGCGTTTTTGCGTGGCACGTTGATGGCGCGTTGGCCGGAGGAGATTCTGGGTATTAACTGGGATACGGTGTCTTGCCGCGGCAGGTATTCGAAGGATTTGACTCGTTTTACGATGATGGAGCCGACCCGGTACGGTGCCGCCGAGGTGGAGCCGCTGCTGGATGTGGTGAACCATTCGGATGAGCTGCTGAACCGCCTGCGCTAGTAGCGCCTCACAGCCGCAAACCCACATAAACTCATATTCTTCCCCGGGGCTAATACCCCCATTCGGAAGAGTGAAAACCACATAACCCACAGGTAGGGTGCAGTGCACAGCTCACGGCAGTCGGTGCGTACCACCCCGGTATCGCCTCGGCATTGCATTTGGCACCGCCTCCAGCAGTACCTCTAAGCACCCCATCTGACCCCATAACTTGACGTTAAGACCGGTACCGGTCTGAACAACCCCATTTGAAGGAGAGAACCATGAGCCGCGAACGCATCAGCGCACAGCAGACCGAAACCACCGCAGCCGAGCAGGAGCAGGAACTGAGCCTCGCCGCCTCCCACGTGGTGTCTGACGTGAGCGAGGTCGACGACCTGCTCGACGAAATTGACGGCCTGCTCGCTGAGAACGCTGAAGACTTCGTCACCGGCTTCGTCCAGAAGGGCGGCGAGTAACCGGCACGCCCCGCGCCGGGTCAGCATCATGGAACACCGTATTTTCGGCATTGAAAGCGAATTCGGGCTCAGCTACGTCCCGCACGGGCTCGGTCGGCTGAGCATCGAAGAGTCCGCCGCCGCCCTTTTCAAGCCCGTCCTGGATCAGTGGCGCTCAACGAACGTCTTCCTGCCCAACGGCGGTAGGCTCTACCTTGACGTGGGTTCGCACCCCGAGTACGCCTCCGCCGAATGCGGCAGCATTGACGAACTGCTCGCGCAGGAACGTGCTGGTGAGCTACTTTTCGCGGACCTGGCGCGTACCGCCCGTAAGCGTCTGCTCGCAGGTTCGGAGGGCCGCCCCCTCGACGGTGAACTGTACCTGTTCAAGAACAACGTGGATTCGGCGGGCAACTCCTACGG
>CALGXU010000347.1 GCA_937935205.1 uncultured Rothia sp. | reverse complement strand
AATTATTTTAGAATAAGAAAGAGTAGCTAGTTTTGATTCATAACCTTTATATTTTAAAATAAAGTTAAATATTTGGTCTGGAGTACATATAGTTACAGGTAGGGATAAATGTTTACCTCTTTTATTGTATTCTAAGATATCCATTTCCTTTTCATCATTATCATCAATAACGAACTCTTTTTTATTGTTCAAATAATATTCAAGAGAATTTGAATGCAATAAACCTACTCTTTCTTCTTTATTTTCTCCTTTTATTATAACTTCATTAAACCTTTTATACATTGCATTAATAGCTGTTCTAAGGGGAAGAACAAAAAATATCTTATTATTTCCTCCCCAAAGAAAACCTCCCTCAGTTTTACCCATTCCTGTATCTGCTATTGCAATTATATTTTTATCACTATTTTCTTTACAGAATTTTTGCATATCATTCCAATCAGCAGATTTATCTTTCTCTTTAAATTCATTTAATAGCTCATTTAAAGCAACTTCTAAAAAGTCATTAGGATACTCAATTTCATATCCTCCACTAGCTGAATGGTCACATTTCATAAGTAAACCTAATAATTTTAGATTTTCTATAGTATTTAAATCTTGATAATTTAAATCAGGAGATATACAATCTTCATAGGTTATGCTCTCTTTTGGTAAATTGATTTTTAGTAATTTATCTAAATTTTGAAAAATTTTAAAAAATATGGGCGCCGGGAACCTAAGGTTCCCGGCGCCCACACCCCAGCTACTCATACATCAGCGGGGTTCAATTTAGAGGCGGAAGAAGCCTTCCACCGCGCGAGTCATGTACGCCATATCGTCCACATGGCACATCTCGCGCATCGAATGCATCGACAGCAGGCCAATACCCACATCCACGGTGCGCATACCCAGGCGAGTCGCCGTAATCGGGCCAATCGTCGAACCACACGGCATATTGTTGTTCGACACGAACTCCTGATACGGCACACCAGCCTTCGCACACGCCGCAGCAAACACGCCAGCACCCACCGAATCCGTCGCATAACGCTGGTTCGCGTTAATCTTCAGCAGCGGACCACCACCGGGCAGCGGCTGAACGGTCGGGTCGTGGTGACCCTGATAGTTCGGGTGCACCAGGTGACCGGCATCAGCCGACAGGCAGAACGACGCCGCCACCGAACGGCGGTACTCCTCCGTGCTCTCACCGCGCGCTGCGGACAGGCGCACCAGAATATCCTCCAGGAACGGGCCAGCCGCACCACTACGCGACTCTGAACCAAGCTCCTCATGGTCAAACGCCGCAAGCATCACGGTCTCGGTGGCGTGCTCGTCCGCGTTATCGGCAACGTAACGCTCCAGGGCGGTCAAACCCGCGTGCACCGAGGATAGATTATCCAGGCGGCCGGAGGCGAACAGCTCCTGATCCGCACCGAAGCGGCGCGGCGGCTGCGAATCAGCGAACAGCAGGTCGTAACCCACGATGCTCTGCGGGTCGACCGGCTCGCCGTCAATCACGTGCTTCGCCATGTAGCCGAGCACGTCGTTCTCCGCGGGGTCCACACCCCACACGGGGTACATGTTGAACTGCTTGTCCAGCACCAGTTCGTTACGCTTGTGGTCCAGGTGCGGTGCCAGCTGCGGGATGCGCGCAATCGGGCCGGTGCGCACCAGGCGGTCCTTCAGCTCGCCGTCCTCCATGACGGTGAGGCGGCCCGCCACGCACAGCTCGCGGTCCAGGAAGGAGTTCAGCAGTGCGCCGCCGTAGTTCTCAACAGCGATCTGGTGCCAACCCTTCGTGGTGATGGAGGAGGAGGGCTTGACCTTCAATGAGGGCGAGTCGGTGTGTGCACCCAGCACGCGGTAGCCGCTTGCCTTCTGTGCCTTTGCGCCGCCAGCCCAGGCGATAATCGCGCCGTCACGGACGACGAAGTGGCGGCCGGTTGCCACCTGCGGGCCCCATGCTTCGGTCTCTACGAGCTCGGTGAAACCTGCTGCTTGCAGGCGGCGCGCTACCGTGCGCGCGGCGAGGTACGAGACCGGTGAATCCGCCACGAATGCGGCGAGGTCTTCAATATTCTTTACAGCATCAACAGTCATGGTTTAACCCTACCTTTTCTTGGGTGTTGACGGGGTGACCCGGGCTGATAATCCACGCGGCGTGGAGTATGAGCCCTGGTGAGGCTCGAATGGAGCAGGGTGGGCGGGCTGGGGTAGCCGAGCTAGAACAACCCGCCAAATAGCCTAGTTATCAACCTTGAGCGGTTGTGTTTCACGTGAAACCTCGCCGCGGCGAGCGCGTGCGTTGAAGATCAGGCAGGCGAGCACCACGTACAGGCCTTCCAGCGCGATACCCTGTAGCGCATCCACGGGGGTCACGCCCTCGGAGGCGAACGGATCCAGACCAGCCACCATGGACAGCAGCAACAGGATCACGTTATTTGCCACGTGCAGGCTGATGGAGGCTTCCAGGCCGCCGGTGTACCAGCAGAGGAAACCCGCATAAATACCCATCGCAAGAATCGTGCTCTGACCCCAAGGGTCGTAGGCGTGGGAGAGCATGAACAGCACGGCGGGCAGCACAATCGGCAGCCAGGGGGTGCGGAGCCAGCGGCCCAGCATCTGCATCATGAAGCCGCGGTAGGCGAGCTCTTCGGCGTAGCACTGCACGGGCACGAGGAGCAGCATCATCGCCACATAAACCCAAAATTCAACCTGTGGAGGTTGAAAATAGCGGTATTCGGGCAGGCTCACACCGCTCACCGCCAGCACCACAGCGTAGTAGATGCCGTACACCGCAAAGCTCAAACCCAGGTACGGAAGCAGCAGTGAGCGGCGCAGGCGGCCCGCCACCGAATGGATCAGGCCCCAGGGCTTCGGGCCCACAATCAAGCGCGCAAGAAAGAGCGAAGGCACGATAGCGATGAGGGAGAGGAAGGTCAGCGCGAACAGCGCCGGGTGCTCCATAATGACGGCACGGTTCGTAGCTACATCCTGGAGGGAAACCCCCGAACCCCTAACCGCCATAAACAGGGCAACTGAAATCATCAGGTTGAGGCCAATAAATACGGCGACGCCGAGCAGACCTTCCAGCAGGGGTGAGAACCAGCGGGTGTGCGGGTCGGCGTGGGAGAGACGGTGGTAGGCAAGACCGGCAGGTGGCGCAGTAGTAGCCGCGGGGGTTCCGGCGGCTACCTGCGGGTGTGCGGGAGGCGGTGTCGTGTTCATTCTTTAATCCTAGCCTCAGCCTTTAATCCTAGTCTCAGCGGGTTCGGGGGTGACCGGGCATACGGAAACCTTCAAGTACTGATTGATACGGAATGTTTCAAAACCATTGAAAAACCCGTGAATAAGGTCAAAAACCCACCATTCGCGAGGTTCATTTTCTGAACCTATGCCATAATTTGTAGCGATAATACGCTCATATACAT
>CALGXU010000346.1 GCA_937935205.1 uncultured Rothia sp. | reverse complement strand
CTGCAGGATTACGGTGCTGGTGATGAGCCCCTGATTGGTGTTCAAGCTAAACAGCACGCAAGCCGTGTTGGCTCGGACGTCGCTCAGCACGTTAAGCGGTACATGGGTGAGTCCAGCTGGCGTTTCGACTCGGCTACGGGTTCCAGCTACACCTCGGAGGAAATCTCCGCAATGATTCTGCGTCGTTTGAAAGAAGACGTCGAGATGCAGATGAACGTCCCCGTCACGGACGCGGTAATTACCGTGCCCGCATACTTTGACGATGCACGCCGCCTAGCGACCCGCCACGCCGGTGAAATTGCTGGGCTCAACGTGCTGGGCGTGCTGAACGAGCCCACGGCTGCGGCGCTCGCCTATGGCGTCTCCACCAGGGGAAATACCCATGAGACTGTCCTCGTATACGATCTGGGCGGCGGCACCTTTGACGTGACCATCCTGAACGTTTCAGGTGGCGATTTCACGGTTCTGGCAACGGACGGTGACCGCCGACTGGGCGGTTATGACTTCGACAGCGAACTGCAGCTCATGATCGATGAACAGGTCCGTTCGCAGGGAGGCCCCAGCTGCCTCGACGACCTGAACACTCTGAACGTGGTGCGTGAGCAGGCGGAGCAGGTGAAGAAGACCCTGTCTTCGGCGCCGACTGCCAGCGTGCAGATTGCTGCCGGGAACGCCTCGTATCGAGTCACTATTGAGCGTGCAGAGTTTGAACGACGCATTGAGCGTCTTCTGCGCCGTACACGTGACCTGGTCATCGACACCCTGGAATCAGCGCGTCTGAACTGGTCGGATATCTCCCGTGTGCTTCTGGTCGGTGGCTCAACCCGTGTTCCTGCCGTGCGCGCAATGCTCAAGACCCTGAGCGGTAAAGAACCTGATACGAGCATCAATCCCGATGAAGCTGTGGCTCTCGGCGCTGCGGTACAGGCGGCACTTCTGGCGCCGGAAAGCCAGGAGACCGTCGGATACCTTGGCGGACGCTCAGCGGTTGAAGGCTACATTGGCGCTCCGGTGCGAGTGCAGGATGTGACGAGTCAGGGACTGGGCGTGCTGGTACTGGACGAGGACGAGAAGGATGAGATCAACAGCATCATCATTCCCCGTAATACTCCCTTGCCTGCGAATGAGACGACGACCGTAAAGACCGTCTGCGACTACCAGAGCGAAGTTAAATTCCGCGTGACTCAGGGAGATGACAGGGACCCAGATTTTGTCACTCTAGTGGGTGAAGCGACCCTTCGCATGCCGCCCTATCCCAAGGGCGCACCGCTATCCATCACCTACAGCTACGATCGCAATCAGATCATTCACGCGGAGGTGAAGGACCTGACCTCCGGCATCCTTCTGGGCACGTTCAGCATTGAGCGAGTGTCCAATTTGAAGGAGGCGCAGGTGGAGGAGTCGAAGAAGCGAATTGGCGGCATGACCATCATGTAGGTGACGGGTAGCTATATACCTGTCGGGGTGGAAGAACAACCCTGCAGCTTGAGGCCCCTATAGCTTGAGGCTCGGTACCGGGCCTCAAGCACCCCTACACAAACCGTCTGTAAAACGTCTACGAAGACCGACGAGAAAGCGATGAGGACTAGCTATCGTCATGCAGAATTACTACGAAATCCTGGAGATTGAACCGAACGCAACCGAAGCACAGGTGCGTGAGGCAATCGTTCAGAAGCGTCGTTCTGCCCGGGCACGCGCGAATCACCCGAACGCAGAAAAGCGTCACGAGAGCGAACGACTGATGCAGATC
>CALGXU010000345.1 GCA_937935205.1 uncultured Rothia sp. | reverse complement strand
GAACTGTACCTGTTCAAGAACAACGTGGATTCGGCGGGCAACTCCTACGGTAGCCACGAGAACTACCTGATCAGCCGCAAACTGCAGTTCAACGACCTGATTGCCCAGCTCGTGCCGTTCCTGGTGACCCGCCAGATTCTGGTCGGCGCCGGTAAGACCCACCCGCAGGGTGGCCCGGTGCCCGGCTCGACCGACCCGGCATCCAGCACGGGTGTGCCCTCGTACTCATTCTCCCAGCGTGCCGACCATATTTGGGAGGCGGCGTCCACCTCGACCTCGCGCGCTCGCCCGCTCATTAACACCCGCGACGAGCAGCACGCGGACGCTTCGAAATTCCGCCGTATGCACGTCATTAATGGCGATTCGAACATGGCGGAGCCGACGACCCTGCTGAAGATTGCCAGCACCGACCTGGTGTTGCGCATGCTGGAGGACCGCTTCCCGGTCACGAGCCTGGATATTGTGTCTGTTCCGGCGGCTCTGCGCGCTATCAGCCACGATCTGACCGGCACCGCGACCTTCGAAACCACGGACGGTAAGCACTACACGGCGTTGAGCGTTCAGCGTCACTACCTGGATGCGGCACGCCAGTACGTGCAGCAGTACGGCGCGCACCACCACCACGTGGAATACGCCCTGGACCTGTGGCAACGCACCCTGGACGCTATCGAGTCCGGCGACTACAGCAGCATTGACACTGAGATTGACTGGGCGATTAAGAAGAAGCTTCTGGATGCGTATATTGCCCGCGCCCGCGCCGCTGGTCAGCCTGCCGATTATGCGAGCGCCCGCATCCGTCAGCTGGATTTGGCGTACCACGACATCGACCCGGAGCGTAGTGTTTTCCACGCGCTGGTTCGTCGCGGTGCGGTCAAGCGCATCCTACCTGAGGGTACTGCGGAGGCAGCGAAGACTCAGCCGCCGAACACTCGCGCCCTGCAGCGTTCGCGTTTCATTAACGCGGCGGTTGCGGCGGGGGAGCAGTTCACCGTCGATTGGGTGCACTTGAAGCTCAACGCCTACCCGCAGCACACGCTGGTGTGCAAGGACCCGTTCGCTACCGGTAGCGAGGAGCTGGAGGAGGTGCTGAGCCTGCTGGACTCTAAGGCGCGTCAGCATCAGGAGGCGGCATTCCCGCCGCCCTGCTAAGCCCCAGCTCACCCCGCGCCGCAACACAGCCTGAACACAGCTACGTGCCGTAGCATAAAACAGCTAAACCTATACCTGTAAACTGTTCTGTGGCACACGGGCACTCACACGCCCCACTCTCACAGAAAACCCAGAGGATAACACTATGACCAAACGCTCTAAGCTCACTATTTTCGGTGCCAGCGCGGCAGCTCTTGCGCTCGCACTGTCCGCATGTGGCGCACAGTCCAGCAATGGCGACCTGTCTAAGGTGAAGTACACCCTAAAG
>CALGXU010000344.1 GCA_937935205.1 uncultured Rothia sp. | reverse complement strand
CTGCCGCCGCGGCACGCGGTACGCAGGAGCAGCATCCGCGCGACACCCTGCTGCACGCGATGCGTGAGCTGGTGCTCAAGAGCTTTCTGCACTTTAGCGACGAGCACGTGGGCGCAGAATCAGCTGGCGAAAACGCCGCTGAGGTACATGCGGCAGAAGAGCAGGGCTAAGGCGTGCGTATTTGGTCTCTGCACCCTTCCCTGCTTGATCGCCGCGCGCTGGTCGCCTGCTGGCGTGAAACTCTGCTGGCGCAGAAGGTGTTGCGGGGTCTGACTCGCGGGTATACGAATCATCCGCAGCTGATTCGTTTTCGTGCGCATCCGCAGCCGTTGGAGGCGGTTGCCGCCTACCTGTCGGGGCTGGCGGATGAGGCGGATGCCCGCGGTTATTCTTTCAACCGTGCGCTGATTGGTGCGGGCGAAAGCACTGATAAAGCCGACAAAAACGGCGCCGACAAGGCGGAAGACCCGTACGCTTCGGTTGCGCGCGTTCCTGTTCCCCTCGGGCAGCTGGAGTACGAGCTCGCTTTTCTGCAGCACAAGGTGGCGGGCCGCGACCCGGAGTGGGAGCAGCGGTTGAGCGAGCGCCTGGCGGCACGTGGCGAGTTGGCGGCGTGTGCGCATCCGCTTTTTGAGGTGGTTCCGGGCGCTATTGAGCCCTGGGAAAAGACGAAAGATTTCTAAAAACGTGAGCACAGTAATGCCCCGGCGGAACCCTTGCGGGTGCCTGCCGGGGCATTACTGTATGTATAGCTCAAGCTGTGTAGACTCAAGCATCTCAGCGCGTTATAGAGCACCGAAAACAGCTTGGCGCAGAGTCTTTACCCCAGGACCTTCACCTCAGGGGCTTTACTTAGTGGTCAGCGCGGGCTTGATCTCCTTGACGATGGCGTCAAGCATCTTCAGGTTGAAGTCCACACCCAGCTGGTTCGGGATGGTCAGCAGCACGGTGTCCGCCGCCTGAACCGCCTCATCACGGGCGAGCTCTTCAGCAATATCCGCCGGATCACCAATGTAGCTACGACCAAAGCGGGAGAAGGTGTTGTCGATAATGCCGGTGTAATCCTGCGAGTCCTCCGCGGCACGGCGACCGAAGTAGCGTGCCGAGGTTTCATCAATAACAGGCAGCACCGAACGGGACACCGAAACACGCGGAACA
>CALGXU010000343.1 GCA_937935205.1 uncultured Rothia sp. | reverse complement strand
AGCGAACTTTATTCCATTCCGGATTACTTTTCGCACTCGCGTAGGCTTCCTGTCTAAGCCGGTAAGCGAAAGAGTCATTGTCATTCTCGTATTCAATTTCTTTCAGCTGATTGGCATTTTCTTTACGACATTGCTGCCTAATATCTGCCGGTATTTTCTCTGCCGTCTGCGCGCCCTCTCGAGCCCTTTCTTCATTGAAATATCCATACTTCTTGGCATATTCAACATTCCAGGCACCATATATATTGCTGTTCTGATCACCAGAGAACGCAGGGACAGCATCAGAGTATCCCTTAGCTACGTAACATATTTGCAGGATACGGGCGGTCGCCTCACTAATTACAGCCCTTGACGCATCGTCATAGTCATACTCATCCAGGGGAAGAGTAATCAAATTATTCGGGTAATCGAGCTTGGCTTTATATTCAGAATTTGAGGCACCTCCCTGAGCACATGAAGATAGCAAAAGCGCGCCTGCTAGGGCAGTGATTGTGAATGCACTACTTTTATGCAAGATCACACCCTCCTTTCAGAGTGGACGAGAAACTTAAAGCTGGAAAGCATCTTGTCTCTCTAGCACCATTCACTTAGCAATACACATACATAACGGAGCTAATTCGGTCATCCCAGGTCTCACCCCAATGGAGACCCGCATGGCTTAGACCGCGAAGATAGTTGAGGTCGGAAGAAGATTCAAACCTGCGACCCGCATAGTAGCTGTCTTCGTAATAGCGCCACCGGCACCCATCAGAATGCAATGAAGATGCACGGTCGCTCATCCATCCCAGATGAGGGTTAGTCCAGGTGTACATGCGGGACCCAAGGAAATTTGCGTCCGAATAGAAAGTAACACCCGCATGTGCCGGAGGTGCTACCGCCCCGAAAGTCACCGCAGCCACACAGGCCGCAACAGCAAGAGACTTATTAAAGATCCTCATCAGAATCTCCTTTCAAAAGAATGACGTCACGGTCATTCATACCCACAACCCGCAACCATTAGCGAGCCGAAGTCAGGAAATCCATCGCATGTCCCAAACCGAAATTGAGAGTGCGATTCTCATATTCCCTGTGACTTGAATTAACACTAGCACACCTAGACTATTTATTTAGTGACCTAAATCACTTATGTGATAATACGTGATTTACCCACTTTAGATATATTCAAATATTATTTACTACATTTACAAGACAAAAAATCCAGATAACATCACACAACCCCACCACAAACAACGAACCAAACCCCATAGGTACCCACATTCATGTGAAAAACTCAACACCCCACCCAAACAAAAAATCACCCAATCCCCAATAAAAAAGGTTCCGACGCGCACACAACGCATCGGAAC
>CALGXU010000342.1 GCA_937935205.1 uncultured Rothia sp. | reverse complement strand
CCGATTCTGGTGCTGTCGCTGGTGAACTTCACCCGCAAGTACTACCGCGCTTCGCATGAGATTCAGCAGATGACGGGCGATTTGTCCACCCGTATTGAGGAGTCGGTGCGCGGCATCCGCGTGATTAAGGCGCTGGGCCGCTCCCCCGAGCAGATTCAGGAATATTCCGAGTCGGTGGACGCCCTGCAGGTGCGCGAGTACGGTAGGTCAATGCTGGTGGCTCGTGTTGCCCTGTACCAGGGCCTGATTGTGGGTGTCTCCACGGCGGTGGCGCTGGCTGTGGGCGCTTCGCAGGTTGCGGCGGGCACCTTGAGTCTGGGCGCAATGACCGCCTACTTTGCGGTGCAGACGACCGTGCTCAGCCACGTGACGCGCTCGACCGCGCTGATGTCTGCCTATTTGAGCTATAAGGTGGCGCTGGAACGCCACAACGAGGTCATGGACGAGCCCGGCTTTGAGGCCGTGCCGCTGGTTCGTGGCTCCGCGGCTATGTCTGGGCCCGAGCATCCGCAGGGTGCTTCTGATTCGTCAACAGTAGCTGGAGTGTCTGCCGAGGGCGGCTCCGGGAAGGAAACTATGCAGTACCCCAGCGGTGGCGCAGTATCTGTCACTTTCGATCACGTTCAGTTCAGCTACGATGCTGCCGAAGCGCCTGTTCCTGCACCTGTTTCTGCAGAGGCTACCGGCGCAGGCTCTGAGGTGAAGACGCCCGAGGTTTCCGTGCTCAAGGACGTAAACTTCAAGGTCTTCCCGGGCGAGATTCTGGCGCTGGTGGGCGCAACCGGTAGCGGCAAGTCGACCGTGCTGTCGCTGGTTCCGCGTTTCTACGAGCCGACCTCCGGTTCCCTGCGTTTTGGCACCCGAGATGCCGCAGACATGTCTCTTGAGGAGGTGCGCGCCCAGACCGCGTTCGTCTTTGAGGAGGCGGTACTCTTCTCCGGCACGGTTCGCGAGAACGTGCTGATGGGCGTTGCTGAGCAGTACGAGCGCGGCACCGAGGATGAGGACTACCCCGCCGCAGAAGAGCTGGAGGCGACCCTCCAGACGGCGCTGCAGCTGGCTGCCTGCGATTTCGTGGCGGAGCTTCCGCAGGGTCTGGATACCGTCATTGGTGAAGAGGGCATGAGCCTTTCGGGTGGCCAGCGTCAGCGTCTGTCGTTGGCGCGTGCCCTGGCGAAGCGCCCCTCCGCGCTGCTGCTCGATGACCCGTTCTCTGCTCTGGATGTGAACACGGAGGAGCGTATTATTACGGGCCTGCGTGAGGGTCTGGACGGTCTGGGCGGCGCTACGACCCTGCTGACGGCGCACCGCCCTTCCACGGTTGCGTTGGCGGACCGCGTGTTGCTGATGGTTAATGGTGCCGTGGTTGCTGAGGGCACTCACGCTGAGCTGATGGACTCTTCGGAGCAGTACCGCCTGCTGATGACGATGGAGGAGGGCTAATGGCCCATCATCGTCCGGCTGAGCCGCGGGAGCAGATGAGCCCGCAGGAGCGCGCGGAGACCCGTGAACGCTCGATGGCTCTGCTGCGCCAGATGTTGCGCCCGCACCGTGGGGCGTTGGCTCTGTCGATTATTTCGGTGCTGTTGGTGTCGGGTTCTTCGGCGGTTGCGCCGATTCTGATCGCCCGCGTTTTGGATAGTTCCATTGAGCCACTCAAGCAGGGTGACATCTCTCCCCTGCTGACTCTGTTGGCCTTTTTTGTGGCGGCTACCGCGGTGACCGCGATTTTTTCGTGGGTCAACGTGGCGTACACGGTGCGTGTGTCGCTGGGCGTGGTGGTGTATCTGCGTAAGCGGGTGTTCCGTCACGCGCAGTCGCTGAGCGTGTCGTTCCATGAGCAGTACACTTCGGGCAAGGTCATTTCGCGTCTGACGAGCGATATTGATACGGTCCGCAGCTTCTTGGACAGCGGCATTAGCCAGTTGGCGATTACGTTGCTGTCCATGGTGATTTCTGCGGTCGCTATTTTCCTTCTGGATTGGCGTATTGGTTTGCTCATGCTGGCGATGGGTGTGCCGATTTACTTTTTGACGCGCTGGTTCCAGAAGACGGCGGTGCCGGTTTTCCGCGCGATGCGTACCGAGTCTGCGCATTTGACGAGCCGTTTTGTGGAGACGTTTACGGGTATCCGCGCGGTGAAGGCGTTTGGTGCGGAGGCGCAGATGCGCACCGAGTACGCTCAGGCGTCGGAACGTTACCGTCTTGCGGTGATGGATTCGATCAAGATTTTCGGCATCTACTCACCCGTGCTGATGCTTTTGGGCAATGTGTTTATTGCCGGTGCGCTGGTGCTGGGTGGTTATGCGGTGCTGGGCGGCACCATGCAGAT
>CALGXU010000341.1 GCA_937935205.1 uncultured Rothia sp. | reverse complement strand
TTCCTTTTCATCCCAGTCGCCAGTCACGTTCGAAGCGTCAATGTTGTCCTTCTGGGAATGACGCCACATCAGGAAGCAGAAGATAATCAGCAGAGCGAACACGGTCATTTCGCCAACAAACTGGGTACCGGTCAGAGCGTTCAGGCCGTGACCAATCAGCCAGGTCAGAGCACCCACAATCGCGGCAGCCGGCAGGGTAATCAGCCAAGCAACCACCATGCGGCCAGCAACAGACCAGCGCACCTCAGCACCCTTACGACCCAGGCCACTACCCAGAATCGAGCCGGATGCCACGTGAGTGGTGGACAGAGCCATACCGAAGTGGGAAGAGGTCAGAATAATCGCAGCGGACGCACCATCAGCGGCAACACCCTGCGGGGTGTCCACCTCAACGATGCCCTTACCGAGAGTGCGGATAATACGCCAACCACCCAGGTAAGTACCCAGAGCAATAGCGATAGCACAGGAAGCCTTCACCCACAGGGGAATCGCGTCTTCGTTACTCAAGGTACCCGAAGCAACCAGAGCCAGGAAGATGACGCCCATGGTCTTCTGCGCGTCGTTGGTACCGTGTGCCAGAGACATCAGGGATGCGGTCGCAACCTGTCCCTTGCGGAAACCACCGTGCTTTCGGTCGTCAGCCACCGGAGCAGCAATACGGTAGACCAGCCAGGTGCCGGTTGCCGCTACAATAGCCGCAATGACGGGGGAGAGGACCGCGGGAACAATAATCTTGGACAGAACGCCCATCCACTGCACGCCATCAAAGCCAATCGCGACAATAGCCGAACCAATCAGGCCACCAAACAGAGCGTGCGACGAGGAGGAGGGAAGACCCAGAAGCCAGGTCAAAACATTCCAGAGGATGCCGCCAACCAGTCCGGTAAAGACGATGAGCATCAGTGCCGGGCCGTCCGTTGTTACATCGATACGATCCAGGTTCACGATGCCGCTACCGACCGAACGCGCCACCTCAACAGAAAGGAACGCGCCAACGAGGTTCAGGGACGCAGACAGTGCCACGGCAGTCTTAGGCTTCAGCGCACCGGTCGCAATGGAGGTTGCCATCGCGTTACCGGTGTCGTGGAAGCCATTCGTAAAGTCGAAGGCGAGCGCGGT
>CALGXU010000340.1 GCA_937935205.1 uncultured Rothia sp. | reverse complement strand
GGTGTCGAACTGGCCGGTGCCGGCTGCTTCGATGGTGATAGCGCCGTGGAGCTGCTCGCGCAGGGGGTGATCAGAGTTCAGCCATGCGCGTGCCTCACCGATGGTAATCGGCTGGGTGAGGCGGTAGAGGCGGACTTCCTGGTTCAGGCTGTAGAGAGAAGCGCGCAGTTCGTCGTACTTTTCTCGTGCGGATTCCTCATCCAGGAAGGCGTACACAAAATCGCCGGGCTCCTGCCAGTAGGGGGCATCCTTGCGGGGGTCTCCCCAGGTCAGCACCTTACCGTCCTCCTTGCGCTTGTAGCTAGGGCGGCCTACCGGCGGGTCGTTGAGCTTCTTCTTGCCGTAGTTGGCGTGGACCAGGTAGCCGTAGCAGCCGGGTTCGTCGTCAAGCTCGGTATCCAGGGCAATATGGTCACCTGCGGAGGGGTTTTCTACTGCCCAGTGCTGTTCGTTATTGAAGTACTCGATCTCTTCGTCAGTCATGCTTTCGAAGAGGGAAGCGTCGAAGACCATGCGCGGGTCGGTGAAGCTGCGGCCCGGAGCCTCCTTTTCGAAGGCGTTCTCGATGTAGATGGGCAGGCCTGCGGGGATTCCTTCACGTCGCCACTGCAGCGGGTGAACGGTCAGGTCCTTCACCCAGGGGGTTTCTCCAGTGACGCCGGGGGCACGCTGTGCCATCAGCTCAGCGGAGAGGTCCTTACCGCCTGCGGTGACGCGGTAGTGGTTTTCCAAGGACTCGTAGCTGTAGCGCTTGCGTGCTAGGCGGTCTTCTCGGTACTGCTTCTGGTATTCCTTGTTGCGGATTTCGGCTTCGGGGGTAGACATTGTGGATCCTTCCGGTCGTGTCGTGTTGTTCATCTGCCTCAACCATAGCGGATGAATTTTGGGCCATAGCGTGCTTTAGGGCTGTTTTTCGCGGCGGTAGGGGGTCGGTTTCCTTGATTTTCCGGGGATTCCGACCCCCTCTTTATGTTCCGCTATGTCCCAAATGCAAATGTTGGTTATTTTTCGACGTCAGCCATAGCGTCGAACTGGTCAGTACTAACGGTAACCACCGGGTTATATCCCGGATCCTTGCAAATCAACACCATATTCTCCATCTGCGGGTGCCTGTAAGCCTTCATGTCACCGACCAGACGGCCCTCCTTATCGAACTGCAGCTGGACGGTGCTCCTAATGCCGCCAGCGCGCACAGAGGAAACCTTGTAGGAATAGCCCTTGAAGGGGTTATCCGG
>CALGXU010000339.1 GCA_937935205.1 uncultured Rothia sp. | reverse complement strand
GATGGCAGCCTCGGAGCCACCAACGATAACCACATCGGCCTTGCCGCTACGAATCATCTCAGCGCCAATCTGCATGGCCTCGGTGGAGGATGCGCAAGCCGAGACAACGGTCTGGGCTGCCGCGCGTGCCTTGAGGTTCATGGAGACGGCTGCTGCGTTGCCGTTGGGCATGAGCATCGGGACGGTCATGGGCAGGACGCGGCGGGGGCCCTTTTCGCGGAGGGTGTCCCATGCGTCGAGGAGGGTCCACACGCCGCCGATGCCGGTGCCGAAGGCTACGCCGGTGCGCTCGGGGTCGACTTCTTCTGCGGATTCGGCGTCGGGGCCGGTGAATCCTGCGTCTTCCCATGCTTCGCGTGCGGCGATGAGGGCGAGCTGGCCCGAGGGATCCAGGCGCTTTGCTTCTACCTTGGTGAGGCGGCCGGATTCTAGGGCGGGCACGGCGAGCTGGCCTGCAATGTATACGGGCAGGTCGTATTCCTTGACCCAGGGGTGGTCGAGGGTGGATACACCAGATACGCCCTTGGTTGCGTTTTCCCAGGTGGTGGGGACGTCGCCGCCAATGGGGGTGGTCGCGCCGAGGCCGGTCACCAGCACTTTTCGAGACATTGTGGCACTTTCTCTTCGGTGGTCGATTTGGTGGTTTATCCGGTGGTGTGTGGATATAAACCTATGGGGTCCGGGCTCATACTGCATGTAGGGAACACCCCTATGGGAGCCCGGAGTGTATTGAAATGAAGCAGAGTGAATAGCGATGCGGCGCTGGCCGGTGAGAGCCCGCGCCGCCTCGTTATTGGTTATAGCTTAGGCAGCGTTCGCGATGAACTCGACTGCGTCGCCAACGGTCTTGAGGTTCTGGACCTCTTCGTCCGGGATGGTCACCTCGAACTTCTCCTCAGCGTTCACGACGATGGTCATCATCGAGATGGAGTCGATGTCCAGGTCCTCGGTGAAGGACTTGTCCAGCTGAACGTCCTCAACCTCAACGCCGGTCTCTTCGTTAACGATTTCTGCCAGACCTGCGAGGATCTCTTCCTTGTTAGCCATTCAGGGGCTCCTTTGTTGTTTCGATGGTCATCGCACCCGCCGGGTGGGGGTACGCGTGCATTACCGAGTTTATCGTGTCTGCGTGGTGTACGCATGCGTCAACTCGGAGTTTGTGGGGATGCTTTTCCGCTTTATTTTCTTTCTCGTGCACCGGCGCTGTGCCGGTCGTGAGGGGCGGGGAGCATCGGGCTCTGGTGGTTTTCCTTAGGGAAGGACGACTACCTGAGCTGCGAATGCCAGGCCGGCACCGAAGCCGATCTGCAGGGCGAACTTGCCGGAGAGTTCCGGGTTCTCCTGTAGCAGGCGGTGTGCGGCCAGCGGGACCGATGCGGCGGAGGTGTTACCGGCATCGACGATGTCGCGTGCCACTGCCACCGTGTCGGGAAGCTTGAGGGTCTTGACCATCTGGTCAATGATGCGGGCGTTTGCCTGGTGCGGGATGAGCGCGCCGAGCTCGTCGGGGGTGATGCCGGCGGTTTCGAGTGCCTGCTTGGCGACCTTCGCCATTTCCCATACTGCCCAGCGGAAGACGGAGGGGCCGTCCTGGCGCAGGGTGGGCCAGATCTTTTCGCCTTCCTGCACGGGGTTTGCGACGAAGTCGCGGTTGCGGATGTCCAGCAGGGAGCGGTCCATGCCGACGGTACCCCAGCGGGAACCGTCCGAACCCCATACGGTCGGGGCGATGCCGGGCTCGTCGGAGACGCCTACGACTGCGGCGCCTGCGCCGTCGCCGAGCAGGAAGGAGATGGTGCGTTCGGTGTTGTCGATGAAGTCGGAGAGCTTCTCAACGCCGATGACCAGCACGTTCTTTGCGGTGCCCGCGCGGACGAGGGCGTCTGCTTGGGCGATGCCGTAGCAGAAACCTGCACACGCTGCGGAGATGTCGTATGCGGGGCACTTGGAGCCGATTGTGTCGGCGACCAGGGTTGCCAGGGAGGGGGTTGCGTAGGGGTGCGAGATGGTCGAGATGATGACCGCCTCAATGTCCTCACCGGCTACGCCGGATGCTGCCAGGGCGTCCTTGGCGGCACCGATGGCGAGGTCGGCTACCGACTGGTTTTCGCTGGCGCGGTGGCGGGTTGCGATGCCGGTGCGCTGCTTGATCCACTCATCGGAGGAGTTGATTGCCTCAACGATGTCATCGTTGGGGACGATGACCTCACCGCGGGCTGCGCCGTAACCGAGGATGCGGGAGTAGCGGTTGATTTCGTACTGCTTGAGGGTAGTCACGTATTCAATCCTTAGTGCTGATGCTTGCAAGACACTGTGTGCCTCGCATGTCTAAAGTGCATGTCTAGTGTGAAGGGTTCCCAATGCGGGGAGGGCGGGGTGCTCTCCTGCGGCGTTTAGCCCTTCAGCGAGGCGAGGTCCTCGGGAGTGTTGATGGAGGTGCCGGGCACACCGCGCATCGCGCGCTTTGCCAGGCCGACCAGGGTGCCTGCGGGGGCGACCTCGATAATGCCGGCGACTTCACGCTCAAGCAGGGTTGCCATGCACAGGTCCCAGCGGACGGGGCTGGTGACCTGGGAGACGAGGGTCTTGACGAACTCTTCACCGGATGCCACGGCGGAACCGTCGCGGTTGGTCAGCAGTGCGGAGGTCGGGTCGGATACCTGCAGGGATGCGGCGAACTCTTCCAGGGCGGGCACGGCGGACGCCATTGCCTCGGTGTGGAACGCGCCGGCGACCTTCAGGGGGATGACGCGAGCGCGTGCGGGCGGGTTCGCGGCGAATGCTTCGATGGCGGGGATGGGGCCTGCGGCTACGATCTGGCCGCCGCCGTTGGAGTTTGCTGCGACGAGACCTGCTGCGTCGATGGCTTCGCGGACGTTTTCTTCAACGCCGCCGAGTACTGCAGCCATGCCGGTCGGGGAGGCTGCTGCCGCCTCCGCCATGCCGCTGGCGCGCACGCGCACGAAACGCATTGCGTCTTCGTCGCCGAGTACGCCCGCGAGGGCTGCTGCGGTGATTTCGCCGACGGAGTGGCCCGCGAAGATGAGCTCTTCACCGTCGAGTTCGCGCAGTGCGAGACGACCGGTGACGATGCCAGCAGCGACGATGAGGGGCTGGGCGATTGCGGTGTCCTTGATGGTTTCTTCTTCGGCTTCGGTGCCGTAGTGAATCAGGTCGATGCCTGCCGCTTCGGAGAGTCGTTCCAGGTGCTCACGCACACCTTCAATCTCGAGCCAGGGGCTCAGGAAGCCCTTCTTCTGGGAGCCCTGTCCGGGGCAAACGAGTGCGCGCATGCGGTGCGACCTTTCTGGTTTTTAGTACTCGTACGCGGTGCCGTTATAGAGACGGAGACCACGGTTAGTCTGTTACCTATGCTACCTTGTTCAGCCGCTTTGTATAAACATCGCAGTGCAGAAATTCGGGGCGCACTGGGAGCTGAGACAGTGGTTGAACAGTGTATAGCTTAGATTGAACTCGCCCATTCGCACAACCTGAACGGGCAAGGTTCAAATAGAGAGACAGCTAACTTTCGGGTTGCCACCCCTATGCCCGCGGATGCGCCCGCGCGTACGTCTCCGCCAGACGCTTCATCGACACGTGCGTGTAAATCTGCGTGGTCGCCAACGACGAATGCCCAAGAAGCTCCTGCACCGAACGAATATCGGCACCACCATCGACCAGGTGAGTCGCCGCCGAATGACGCAAAACGTGCGCACCCGACGCCTGAGAGTTCTCCACCGTGCGCAACAGGCGGGTCAGGTCCTCACGAATCTGACGGGCATTCGCACGCCCACCCCGAGGACCAATAAACAGCGCCGTCACGCCCTGGGCCCCTTCCGGAATCCACTGCGGACGACCATAGGACACCCAACGATTCAACGCCTTAAGCGCCGGGGTACCCAGCGGCACCACGCGCTCCTTATTGCCCTTACCCAGCACGCGCACCGTCTTATTCGCCCGGTCCACGCTCTGCAAATCCAATCCGGTTAGCTCAGAAATACGCATGCCCGAGGCGTACAGCACCTCAACCACAGCTTCCAGGCGCAGCAGGCGCGCATCCCGAGGATCCTGCGCCCGACGCTCCTGCAGGGTAGTCAGCAGCTGGTTCATCTGCTCACGGCTCAGCACCGGCGGCAGGTGATTCTCCCGCTTAGGAGTGCGCATACCGCGGGTGGGGTTGGCGTGCACCAGCTCCTCCTCCTGAGCCCAGGTGAAGAACGTGCGCAGGGTCGAACCGCGGCGCGCCACCGTAGAACGAGCCGCCTGCCGCAGATGCAGCGAACCTAACCACTCACGAATCAGGGATGCATCAATGCTGTCCAGATGCCGCACACCGCGGCGCGCCATGTAGCCGAAGAAGCCCTCCAAATCGGAGATATACGAGCGGATCGTCTCTTCGGAACGGTGCTTCTCATAGCGCAAAAAACGCTCAAAACGGTCTAGGACGGGGCGGAACACCTCACCGGAAACGCCCAGCGCCGATTCGGGCAGTGCAGAATCGAGCAGTGCAGAGCCGGGTAGGGCTGAATCCAGGCATTCGCCGTGACTCTGGGGATGATCGGCGGCAAGGCTGCGGGTATAGGTCACCGGCAGGGTCGTGGAGGGAGACTCGTCCCGGTAATCTTCCCGGCTTTCGTGCTGGCGGGCGGGGGTCATGCGTCCCTCCTTTCGTGGTTCCGGTTCCTGACTCTAGCGGCGTTAATGCTTCTCGAGGTTGTATTTCTATCCTCGGCTGTATTTCTGTCCCGGCACATCTGCTGATAGGGCGGCGGGGTAGGCTCCGCGCCAGTACGCGCAGGCCTACCCCAATTGTAGAGAGGTTCCACGCTCTCCACGTGCCGCTCTGTCATGACCGACCCTCGCTCCCGCTACTGCCGCAGGCATTCAGCGAGGGTGTTTAGCACGGGCGTTCAGCGGGGCGTTCAGCCGGTAGCTCTCCTACGCTGCGACAGCCGGGCGGACCTTTCTCCAGCTCGTTCCG
>CALGXU010000338.1 GCA_937935205.1 uncultured Rothia sp. | reverse complement strand
CAACGAAATCAGCTACCAGGCACTCGACAGCGAGTTCAAGGCGCTCCACCGAATCAAGGCGACCGAAGGTAAGTTCAACACCGCCCGCGAAGGCACCTTCCACTACGTCATTTGGGGTGACTACTACGACAACAGCACCTCCTCCGGTATCGCTAACTTCGGCGGTCGCAACCTCATGGTCACCGTCGGCCCGCACTTCTGGGGCAAGGCAACCAGCGACATCCGCGTGGCAGTGTTCGTGCACGAGCTCGGCCACAACCTCGCCCTGAGCCACGGCGGCTGGGACGAAATCAACTACAAGCCGAACTACTACAGCGTCATGAACTACCAGTACACCCTCACCGGCGTGCCCATGGCTGACGGTAGCCGCTACTTCGGCTACTCCACCGCCGAGTACCGCATGCTCAACGAGGCGAAGCTGTACGAGGCGCGCGGCTTCGGTCCCCGCGCGGCTGGCTTCCTGTACAAGGGCAAGCCTGCCGACCAGCCGATTGACTTCAACGGCAACGGCAAGATTGACACCGAGCCGGTGTCCGTGGACCTGAACGGTGACGGCATGATTACGAACCTGGGTGCCGCAAACGACCTGAAGATGATCCGCTTCCAGGCGACCGAAAACCCGGCGAAGGATAAGGGCCCCGAGCACATTGAGCCGAGCGGCATTACCGCTGAACACGCTCGTTCGCTGGGCCTGATCAAGTAGGCTGACTAGGCGGTGCAACGCCAACAAAGAGCCTTGTCAGCTCAGTAAAATGGCATAGCAAAAGGTGCGGATACCGAATCATCATTCGGTATCCGCACCTTTACTCTATGCAGCTTTCAGGTCAGCTACGGAGCCTAGACAGCCTCGACCACGCGGCCGGTATCCACCAGCACCTGCGCGATGTGGCCCAGCGCCTCCTCATTCTGCAGCGAAGAAACATCGCCCAAAGAACGGCCCTGGTACAGCTCACCGAGCAGACGGCGAGTAATCTTACCCGAACGGGTCTTCGGGATATCAGCAACCGCCACAACATCCTTCGGCTTAGCAATCGGGCCAATGTGCTCACGCACATGCGCGGTCAGCGCCGCCTTCAACTCATCCTCAGTCAGGACCTTACCCTCATCGGTGAGCGTCACGTAGGCGACCGCCTGGTGACCGGTCAGCTCATCCTCCACGGGGCAGACACCAGCCTCAACCACAGCCGGGTGAGTCACCAGAGCCGACTCAATCTCAATCGTGGACAGGCGGTGACCCGAAATGTTGATTACGTCATCAATACGGCCGAGGATGTACACGTTACCCTCTTCGTCTTCCTTCGCGCCGTCACCAGCGAGGAACCAGCCGCGCTCGCCGTAGTGACGCCAGTAGGAATCCAGGTAACGCTGCGGGTTCTGCCACACGGTACGAGCCATGGACGGGCCAATCTTATCGACCACGATGAAGCCCTGCTTGCCGGGTTCGACCGGGTCGCCGTGCTCATCGACCACGCGGGTGGACACGCCGGGAACGGCGCGGGTAGCGCAACCGGGCAGGGGAGTGCAGTGCGGGGTGCCTTCCGGGTAGGTGCCCTCGGGCGCGAACGCCGGGTCGTGCGGGCGCGGGGAGCACACGGTCGAACCGGTCTCGGACTGCCACCAGGTGTCGATGAACGCCGCGGTGCCGCCGCCCACGTGCTGACGCAGCCAACGCCACGCCTCCGGGTTGATGGATTCACCCACCGAACCGAGCAGGCGCACGGTCGAGAAGTCGTACTTGCCGGGCTCCGGGCCGTTCGGGAACGCACCCATGAGGGAGCGAATCAGGGTCGGGGCGGTGTAGTAGTTGGTCACGCCGTAGCGTTCGATGACCTCAAAGTGACGGCCGTAATGCGGGGTGTTCGGGGTGCCCTCGTAAATCACCTCGGACACGCCGTTAACCAGCGGACCGTAAATTTCGTAGGTGTGGGCGGTCACCCAGGCGAGGTCGGCGGTGCACCAGTGAACGGTGGACTCCACCTTCTGCGGGTCGTTAACCACGGACAGCTCGTCGGGGCGCAGCACGCCGTTCTCATCCACGTAATCCGGCAGCAGATCGTACAGCAGCGCGTGAGTGTACGCGGTCTGCACCAGGTAACCTGCCATGGTGTGCACCAGGCCCTTGGGCTTACCGGTCGTGCCGGAGGTGTAAATAATGAACAGCGGATCTTCGGCGTCGTGCAGTTCGTAGGCGTGGGTGTCCGGCTGGTCGTCCACCAGGTCGTGGTACCAGACGTCGCGGCCCTCAGTCCACGGCACAGCGGCGTGCTCCACCGGGTCGGAGGCGCTAGTGCGGTCCACCACGATCACGTGCTCAATGTTGTTCTCACCCGAGCATGCTTCGTCGGCGTTCACCTTCACGGGAACGACCTTGCCGCGGCGGTTCTGGCCGTCGGTGGTGATGAGCACCTTCGCGCCGGTGTCCTCAACACGGAACTTCAGCGCCTCGGCGGAGAAACCGCCGAACACGAGGGAGTGAATCGCGCCAATACGCGCGCAGGCGAGGGTGAAAATAATGGTTTCGGGGATGACGGGCAGGTAGATGACCGCGCGGTCACCCTTGCGTACGCCCAGGGACAGCAGGCCGTTCGCTGCCTTCGCGATGCGGCGCTGCAGTTCGGCGTAGGTGATGGCCTCACGGTCGCCGGGCTCACCCTCAAAGTAGAGGGCGACCTTGTCGCCGCGGCCCGCCTCCACGTGGCGGTCTACGCAGTTATAGGCGACGTTGAGCTTACCGCCCTCGAACCACTTAATTTCAGGAATCGTGAACTGTTCGATGCCGTCCTCATCGAAGCCGAGGGACTTCGGCTTCTCGAAGCGGTGCGCGGTGTGCCAGGGCTCAGCCCAGGTGAGGCGCTGCGCCTGCTTCTCCCAGAAGGCGACGCGTGCCTCGTCAGATTCGTGGGCGGGGTTCGGGGTGGGGTTCAGCGGGTCGGTGAACGAGTAGGGGGTGGGCAGTCCCATTATTCTCCCATCGGTTGCTGGCATTAGCACCCTTGCTTGCCGTGCCGCTGTCTGTGTGACCGTGGGGTCTGTGTGTGCGTTGGCGAGGGGGTTGCTGCGACGTCATTGAGCCAGGTCTCTCGGTCGCTCTGGATGGTTTGCCTTCTTAGTAAAGCGCGCTCCGGGCTCGGACGCAAAGGGGACCGTCATATTCGGCATGCTGTGTATCGGTTCGTAATATAACGACATATTTAAAGACCCCGCCCCGCGCTCACTGCTGTGGGGCGCGGGGCGGGATTCATCATCATCATTCAGTAGGCGACAGGTTTCCCCGCCGACTTCTTTCTCCGGCGCGTAGCGATGATTAGCTCACCTTCCGGGAGCAACCACGCGGCGGACATCTCTCCTGAAACTCAGCGTGAACGCCGAGCTTTTTCAATTAGTTGCTGGGGTACTTTGCCTTCACCCAGCGCTCGAATACGCCCACCAGCGCGTCGGTAATCTTACCGAGCACCGCCAGCGCCACGATGGCGAGCAGCAGGCGGTCGGTGCGGCCGTTGTTCTGCGAGTCAGTCAGCAGGTAACCCAGACCCATGGACGCACCCAGCAGCTCGGCGGCGACCAGGAACAGCCACGCCTGAGCCAGCGCCAGACGCAGACCCGAAACGACCGACGGCAGAACCGCGGGAAGCTGAACCGTGGTGAACAGGCGCAGACCCTTCAGGCCGAAGGCGCGTGCCGCCTCCACGAGCTTGGGGTCAACGTGCGCCAGGGCCGCAGAAACTGTGGTGTACACCGGGAAGAATGCACCAATAGCAACCAGGGTCACCTTGGAGTTCTCGCCAATACCGATCCACAGCAGAAGCAGCGGAACCCACGCCAGGGAGGGCACGGCACGCAGCGCGCCAATGGTCGGTGCGGCAATCAGACGCACCGGCGCAGACAGGCCAATCAGCGCACCCAGCACCAGGCCGAGCACGGCACCAATACCGAAACCAATCAGCACACGCTGAGTAGAAATCGCCACGTGGCGGCCCAGTTCGCCTCGCTGCGCCAGCTCGATACCGGCGCTGACCACGCGATCGGGGGAGGGCAGCTGAACCTGGGTGAACACGCCGTTGGTGCTCAGGATGTACCAGAGGGCAATCAGAGCCAGGGGAAGAATCAGACCCAGGTACTGCTTACCGGCGAACGGGTTCGACGGCAGCTTCACGGAAGAGGCACGCTTCTCGGCACGCTCAGCGCGTGTGCCGGAGGCGGCGGTAATCGTTGCGGCGGTCATTACTTCTCAACCACCTTTGCGATCTTCTCGATGGCTGCGCTGTCTGCCTTCTTGGCGAACTGGTCGTCCACAATGCTGTTCAGTGCCTTGTCCACGTCGGACTGGGAGGGGACGTCGCCGGACTCGACCAGAATCGGGCCGACACCCTTGAGAACCTCAACCTGCTTAGCGCCCGGAACCGGGTCGATATCCAGGTGGGTGCGCTCCATGACGACCTGGGCGGTCTCGTGCTTAATGCCGGACTCCTCCTCGACAATCTTCACTGCCTCTTCGGGGTTCTTCTTAGCCCAGGCGCGAGCGTACTCGTACACGTCCACGATGGTCTGTGCGGCGGTCGGGTTGGACTGAATGAACTTCTCGGTGGCGTTCAGGAAGCCGTAGGTGTTGAAGTCCAGGTTGCGGTAGAAGAGCACGTCGCCGCTCTCCACCTCGGCGGCAGCCATGATCGGGTCCAGGCCGCTCCACGCGTTGACCTGGCCGTTATCCAGGGCGGTGCGGCCGTCGGCGTGCTGCAGGTTCTGAATGGTCAGATCTGAAGCGGAAATACCTTCCTGCTTGAGTGCCTGCAGGAGCAGGAAGTACGGGTCGGTACCCTTGGTCACGGCAACGGTCTTACCCTTCAGGTCCGCGACCTTGGTGATGCCCGAGTCCTTGCGGGTGACGAGCGCCGACCACTCGGGCTGCGAGTAGAGGCTGATGACCTTGATGGGGGAGCCGTTAGCGCGGGCCAGTAGTGCCGCCGAGCCCGCGGTGGAGCCGACGTCGATGTTGCCGCTGCGCAGCGCCTCGTTTGCCTTGTTCGAGCCGGCGGACTTGACCCACTCAACCTTCTTACCCTCGGCGGACAGGGCGGTCTCGAGCCAGCCCTTCTTGCGGATAATCAGCGAGAGCGGGTTGTAGGTGGCGTAGTCAATGGTCACGGTGTCCTTGCCGCCGCCGGCTGCACCGGAGGCGTTGGAGGAGCCGGAACCCTCACCGGCGCAACCGCTGAGCAGGGTTGCGAAAGCGGCGGCAGCGGCAAGGGACTTGAGGGCGGTACGGCGAGACGGGGAGAAAGTCATGATGGTTCTTTTCGCTTCTGAAGATGATGATGTGTTGATGAGATGAAATGCGGCAGCTCTGGCGTTGCCTGCAGATTCAGGCGTTGTCTTCCACGCCGAGCTCAGCCAACAGTTCGCTACGCAGCGCCGTGATCTCTGCATCGGCGCGGTCACGCGGGTGAGAACGGTCAACGGTCACGATGCGCTGGATGGTGGCGGGCGCCTCCGGGGTGTCCTTGCCGAGCACGATGACCCGGTCGGAGAGGTACAGCGCCTCTTCCACGTCGTGGGTGACCAGCAGAATCGTGGTCGGATCCTGACGGTGCACGTCCAGCAGCAGATCCTGCATGTTGATGCGGGTCAGTGCGTCGAGGGCGCCGAATGGCTCGTCGAGCAGGAGCACGCCGGGGTTGCGGGCGAGCGCTCGCGCCAGGGACACGCGCTGAGCCATACCGCCGGAAATTTCCTTAGGGCGGTGGGTTGCGTATTCGCTCAGGCCGACCAGGTCGAGCAGGCGGGTTACGGATGCTTCACCCTCAGCCTTTTTGGTGCCCTGCGGCAGGCCGAGCGCCACGTTGTCGGCGACGGTGCGCCAGGGGAGCAGGCGCGGTTCCTGAAAGCCGATAGCGACGCGGGGGTCGAGGCCGGTCACCGACTTCTCACCGATACGCACGGTGCCGGCGGTGATGCGGTTCAGGCCGGCGGCGGCGCGCAGGAGGGTGGATTTGCCGCATCCGGAGGAGCCGATGACGGAGATAATCTCGCCGGGGGCTGCGGTGAAGGAGACTCCGCGAAGAACTTCGTGGGTTCCGCCGGGCACAGGGAAAGATTGCCCGACGTCTTCAAAGCTCAAGGGGACTGCGGCGGTGGATACGGCGTGTCGGCCGGTGTTTTCACTGGTGGGTACGTCAGTTACTGCACTGTTGAGTGTCATGTCACTTCCATCGGTCCTGGCGTTAGCACCGGGAGGCGGAAGAATCCGTGCCGGTTGCTGCGACGTCGTGGAGCCAGGTCTCTCAGTCGCTCTGGATGGTTTGCTCCTTCAACCCTATGGGCTGTGCCACGCCCCAATCAACCCGACGGGCGCGTATGAATTTCTATGACCGTATATTTCGCATTTATCACGAAATATTTCGGTTCCACGTCACAAAAAGATTTTTTCGTCACAAACGTGCTCTCCCTCCCGCGCGCCCCGTACACTCAAACCA
>CALGXU010000337.1 GCA_937935205.1 uncultured Rothia sp. | reverse complement strand
CCTCGGTGGCGTGGACCTGTCGAACGTGGTGTTTGCGACCGTGCCGACCGAGCCGTGGACCCAGGACTCGAACCGACTGCAGGTTTCCGAAGCGGCCAATAATGTCTTCCAGCGTCTGCGCGATGACAAGTCGCTGAAGGAAGAGGAAAAGCCCGCAGAATCCGCCCCGGCGGTTCAGCTGAACCGTGAGGCCCCGGTGAGCGTGTACAACGCGACCGGTCTGGATGGTCGCTCGGCTACGATTTCTTCGGTGATTGAGGGCTTGGGCTACTCGAATGTTACTGCCGGTACTTCCGCTAACCCGACGAACTTCACCACGGTGTTCTACTCGACCGGTTACGAGGCGGAGGCGAAGGAGATCGCCGCGAAGCTGAACGTGACCCGCGTGGTGGCAACCGAAGAGGTTCAGGGCGTGTCAGTGACGATCGGTACTGACTTCCCGTCCGGTGAGGCGATGGAGAAGCAGGAGGCTGCGATTGCGGGTAACGCGACCGGTCAGACTGCTGATCAGAACAAGTGCCAGACTGCTTTCGCCTACTAGGCTGTAGCTAGTAGAACCTAGTAGGGCACAGCGCTGATGCGTGAATATTGAGTGAAGGGGCGTGGCGCCAGAAATGGTGGCTGCGCCCCTTTGCCGTTAATTCTTTCCAGATGATGGACGGCACTCCGTGCGCTGTGCCGCCGCCTCCGGCGCCTGTGATAGCGTGGAGGTATGACTATTGTCGGTGAGAGCATGCGCGGGGTTACCCGCCAGGCAGTGAACCTGCTGCTTATTCGCCGGAACGGGGCACGCTAGAATCTGCCGCAACCGTTCCGGCTTTTTGACGCGGCATCTCACCTTTGCATCCTTTCTGATGCACCGCCTTGACCACGGCTGCCGGGGACCGATACCCGGCACGGTACGAGCCCCACATTTGGGGTAGAGCGAGACGGACCAACCAACAGGAAATTCATCATGAAAAACCACCAGAAGCCCAGCCCCATGCCGGTACACAAGTACCGCCCTTTCCACGAGCAGATTGTTGTTGACCTGCCGGACCGCACCTGGCCGGATAAGGTCATTGAGAAGGCTCCGCGCTGGTGCGCAGTGGATCTGCGTGACGGCAACCAGGCGCTGATTGACCCCATGGACACCGACCGTAAGCTTGCGATGTTCAAGCTGCTGGTGAAGATGGGTTACAAGGAAATTGAGGTTGGTTTCCCCTCGGCGTCGCAGACTGACTTTGATTTTGTGCGTACCCTCGTTGAGGACGGCCACATCCCTTCGGACGTGACCATTCAGGTTCTGGTGCAGGCGCGTGAGCACCTGATTGCCCGCACTTTTGAGGCGATTGAGGGCGCACCGCAGGCGATTGTGC
>CALGXU010000336.1 GCA_937935205.1 uncultured Rothia sp. | reverse complement strand
CCTAAAGCTATTTCGAGGAGAACCAGCTATCTCCGGGTTCGATTGGAATTTCTCCCCTATCCACACCTCATCGCCACCCTTTTCAACGGATGTGCGTTCGGTCCTCCATTCACTTTTACGCGAACTTCAACCTGGACATGGATAGATCACCCGGTTTCGGGTCTACAGCATGCAACTTTCGCCCTTTCAGACTCGATTTCTCTACGGCTCCAGTGCTCCAGCACCTTAACCTCGCTGCATACCATAACTCGTTGGCCCGTTCTACAAAAAGTACGAGGTCACTTGCGCTCCCTCTGCTTGTAAGCATAAGGTTTCAGGTTCTATTTCACTCCCCTCCCGGGGTCCTTTTCACCTTTCCCTCACGGTACTATTCACTATCGGTCACTGGGTAGTATTTAGGCTTGGGGGGTGGGCCCCCCGGCTTCAAACCGAATTCCACGTGTTCGGTCCTACTCTGGTGTCACATAGGTGATACTCATTTTTCGCATACGGGGATATTACCCTCTATGTCGCAAACTTTCCAGTTGTCTTCTGCTAAACTTGTATCTACCACGGCTGTGATCCACAACCCCGTTAGTAAACTAACGGTTTGGCCTCTTTCCCTTTCGCTCGCCGCTACTTAGGAAATCGATTTTTCTTTCTCTTCCTCCGGGTACTTAGATGTTTCAGTTCCCCGGGTTGCCTTTATTCGTACTATAGATTCATACGAAAATACCTACACATTACTATAGGTGGGTTCCCCCATTCGGAAATCTACGGATTGACGGATATGTGCTCCTCCCCGTAGCTTATCGCAGCTTGTCACGTCCTTCATCGGCTCCCAGTGCCAAGGCATCCGCCTTATGCTCTTATTCACTTGACCATCAAGTGTGTAGCTTTTACCATTATTAATTAACTTCAGTAAATTGCTCTTTTTCTGGTTTCTCGGTTGAAATCGTTTACCCTTGCTATTCGTTAGACTCTCTTTCGATTATCTTAGAAACTTACGTTTCTAGCAAAAATTTCTCGATTTCGTTTCGTTGCGATTTGTTGTTTTACAAATCTTTTCGTTTTTTGTGATACACGTTATTTAGTTTTCAAGGTTCATGGTGGGCTTGGGAGGACTCGAACCTCCGACCTCACGCTTATCAGGCGTGCGCTCTAACCACCTGAGCTACAAGCCCATGATACCAGAGAAAATTCTC
>CALGXU010000335.1 GCA_937935205.1 uncultured Rothia sp. | reverse complement strand
TCGAAGGGGTACTCCGCCTTCAACGGCGTGCCAATATCGTCTTCGCCGAGTTCGCCGTTTTCCATGAGGCGGCGGTAGGTCTGCAGGTAGGTGCTCTCGTTCAGGTGCCGGAACGCCTCGTGCGCGGCAACTTCTACACCGACTTGATCCAGATAATGGTGATGGTCGGTGATGAGCTCGTGTGCGTACCGCTCAACGGTGTCAGCGGTGATGTCCTGCACGGGCGTTGAGGTGCGCAGGGAGACGTTATTCTCAATGGTTCCGAGCAGGGTCGGGTCGAGGGCAACCACGATGGGGGTTGTTCCCCGGTTCTTGCCCTCGTAGAGGTGTTCGAGGTATCGCCGGTTGAGTTCGGCTCGTGGGGCGCCGTGGCGGATTCGCTCGTGTGGGTAGGGATACAGGGCGACGAAGCGCTCGTAGAGCTCTGCCATGGTGTTCTCCGATGTTTGGTTGCCCCCAGTTTATCGCGTATTTTCGCACAAAAATACGGGTTTTTGGATGTTTTATCAGAGTGCGGAGGGCGAGCAATTTTTTCGTTTGATGAGTGTGTATCGGTGTGTGCTAAACACGCTTAAACTGCCTTTGTGTTGGGCGGTTTGTGTGGCTGTTTTCGCCAGAAAAAGTTAGAAATTTTTCGCCACCATATGAGATTGTGGGCGGGTTACACCGGGCGGTGCCAAAGGGTGCGGCGGACACTTTCGCGGAGGTGCAGGGCGCCTCCTGAATGTCTGTTACCAACCGCAGATACACTGCAGAAAGCGCACCAAACCCACAATTTCAGACAGAAAAACACCCAGTATTCTTCTTCTGCGCGTCATATTTGACGTAATTAGGGGTATTTCGGGCGAGTTCCGCCCGCGCCGCCCATCAGCTGGCGTAGAGTGATGGTACCCACTACCGATCGTGCAACAGATGAGCTTCACGCAACGCAGCGGCACGGTGGCGGGTACCGTCAAACTCGCAGGAGTTCAAACCAACGGAGGTTCTCATGTCGAATAACTACTAC
>CALGXU010000334.1 GCA_937935205.1 uncultured Rothia sp. | reverse complement strand
GACGGTTCCGGTGTGATGCTCACTCAGAGCATCGGCATTGTGGGCCCGAACTATGCGGCTGTTTCTGCTGCGATGGCGGTGAGCCCGGAGGGTGAAAAGCTCTTCTAGGCGCGCCGTTCGCGGCCTCGCAGTTTTAGGCTGTTAACGAAGCCGCGAGGAACCTGCGCGCACATATAACGCGCAGAGATATAAACGCAGAAAGGCCCCGGTACTGATGTACCGGGGCCTTATCTGTATGCGCAATCCGCACGTGGCGCCTGCGTCAGAGGCGTTTAGAGGCGAACCACCTCATCGCAGCGGGCGATATCCTCGGGACGGTGCGACACCAGAACCGTAGCCACAGAGCTGGAGCGGGTCGCCGCATCCAAGTCAGCCATCAGCGCGCGGGCAGACTCAGCGTCCAGGTGCGCGGTCGGCTCATCCAGCAGCAGCACCGGCGAGTTCACCAGCAGGGCACGAGCCACCGCCAGACGCTGACGCTGACCACCCGACAGGAAGGAACCACCAGCACCCACCGGGGTGCGCAGGCCCTGAGGCAGAGCGTCAAACCACTCGCCCAGACCCACGCGACGCAGAACCTCGATGAGCTCCTCCTCGCTGGGACGGTCGGAGCGGTCACGAGCCAGCATCAGGTTACCCTCAAGGGTCGACTCGAAGATGTGAGCCGCCTGCGGGCACCAGGCTGCGTACCCGCGCAGCTGCTCGCCCTCCAGGACCTCACCGGAAGCCACCACACGGCCAGACTCCAGCGGCAAGAAGCCCAGAACGGTGGCAAGCACCGTAGACTTACCGGAACCGGAGGGGCCGGTCACCGCAGTCCAGGAGCCCGCGCGGGCGTTCATGTTCAGGTCGGTGAAGACCGGGTGATCCATGCCGGGCCAGCGGGCGGCGGCATCCTGCAGGCTCAGTGCGGGCTCGGTGACCTTCACGCCGAGTTCCTGCGGGGTGCCGCAGCTGACCAGGGTGGGTTCGCCGGGCTTCGGCGGGCGCGGGGCACCAGCCTTAGATTCAGTCGTAGCGTCAGCCGCAGATTCGGGGCGAACAAAACGCTGGGCACGCTGACGGTCAGCCTCCAGCAGCTCCTCCATCTCAGCCTCCGCGCGGGCACGCAGACGCTCAACACGACGCGGCAGAACGTGGGTGTCCACCTCAGCCTCGGTCGGCACGGAACGCTTCAGGGTCGAGGTGGCGACAACACCCTCCAGGGATACGTCGCGCACGCTCGGGGCAATCGTCGCCAGCAGGCGGCTGAACGCGGGCCAGGAGCGAACCGCCTCAACATGGCCCAGGGAGCTTTCCAGCATGCCGGTGCACAGCAACACCACGATCGCCGCTTCGGGGGCACGCACGGTGCCGTCAACAGCCAGCGGGTACGCAATCATTGCGCTCGCCAGAGCCGCGCCGAACCAGCTCAGAGTCACGAGGGTACGTCCCACGCCCTGAGCGGTCGAGCCCTTCTGCAGGGCGGACAGGTTCTCGGCATCCAGGGCACCGTTAGCCTTCTCAGCGGTGGTTGCCACGCCGTTAGCGCGCAGGTCCTCAGCAGCCGAAAGCATGCCGGTACCCAGGCGCAGCATCTGTGCGGTGGAGCGGCGAGCCAGCGCCTCCGCACGGGCATCGGCGCGAAGCACAATCCACGGAGCCACAAAAGTGCTGACCAGCACGGCAAGCAGGACCGGAATCAGTGCCTGCGGCAGGATGCACGCGGTCGTAATCAGCGCCGCGGTCATGACCAGCAGGTGCGCAGCCGGCGGAATAATAACGCGCGGCACGCCGTCACGCAGCTCGTCAATACCGCCCACGAGGCGTTCGAGCAGCGCGTCACCACGCAGCAGGGCACGCACGCTGCTC
>CALGXU010000333.1 GCA_937935205.1 uncultured Rothia sp. | reverse complement strand
AGTTTTTGAGCGCGCACACCGGCGATGCTGACGCGGCGTTCCTGGTGAATACTGCCGCGTGGCGGAATGTGCTGGTGGAGCCTGCGCAGGAGTTCACGCGGGTGAGGGTGCAGGGCTCGCTGTTCTAAACTGGCAGCCGCTAGAAATAGCGTGCCGCTCGAAAAACCCAGCGCCCCATTTCGAACCCGCGCACCAAACCCTTACACCAAGCCCCGGCGCCAAAACCTCAGTAACCCCACCCCTTCCGGCCTGAGCGAACGAGGCACCACCCACCATTCAGCCGTTAGCGTGCGTGTACTAAAATGGTAAGCATGTCCAAACCCCTCATTCGTCTTCTCGGCCAGGGCGTACGCGCCGCGACTAAGCTTCGCGGCGGCGGCTCCGCCTTCCCCGGCCTTGTCATGGAAAAATTGCACCCCGACTTCGTTGCTGAAGAGCTCGCGAAGCTGCCCTACGGCGTGGTTGTTGTCTCCGGCACGAACGGTAAGACCACCACCACGAAGATGGCTGTGCAGCTGCTTGAAGCTCAGGGTCTGAAGGTTTTCACTAACCGCACCGGTTCGAACTTTGTGCGCGGTGTCGCTGCGGCACTGCTGGGCGAGATGACTCTCGGTGGCAAGCTTGATGCTGATATTGCTGTGCTTGAGCTGGACGAGGCGCACGCCGTGCACTTCGTCAAGGCCGTCAAGCCCGACTACGCTCTGTTGTTGAACGTTCTGCGTGACCAGCTGGACCGCTTCGGTGAGATTGACACGACCCGCCGCATGTTGGCGACCGTCGCCTCCGCAACGACCGGCACCGTGGTGCTCAACCGTGAGGATCCGCGCATCCGCTCCCTCGCTGAGAACGTGCAGCCGGGCGTGAAGGTCAACTACTACGGCCTGGCCGAGTCCCTGCGCTCGTACTTCCCCTCGGATGATGAGATGCGCGGCGGCACCGTCGCGAAGGCAACCCTGCCCGATGCGGACGTCACCCTGACCGCGTTCTCCGGCACCTCCGCAACCTTCGACCTGGCGGGTGTGGAGCGAGTCGGCGAGATTAACCTCTACGGCATTTACAACATCTTCAACGCGGCTGGCGCTATGGCGCTGACCCGCGCCGTCATGGGCGATAAGCTCAACGAAGATAAGCTCATCGCGGAGCTGGCGAAGATTACCCCCGCCTTCGGTCGCGGTGAGACCCTGAACGTGAACGGCCGCCCGCTGCAGCTGCTGCTGGTGAAGAACCCGAGCGGTTTCCGCCTGTCCCTGGCGAGTGCGAACGCTGACGACTACGCCACCATGATTACGATTAACGATCAGTACGCTGACGGTCGTGACGTGTCCTGGCTGTGGGATGTTGACTTCGACAGTTTGAAGAAGACCGGCGTACAGATGGTTTCGGGTGTTCGTGCCTGGGATATGGCGCTGCGCCTGGAGCATGACGGCGTGAAGGTTGATGAGGTCAACGAGAACCTCGCCGATGCGCTCAAAGGCTTCATTGCCTCCAGCGGTAACGCGCCCATGCGTATTTTCTGCACCTACACCGCAATGCTGGCTCTGCGTGAAGAGCTGGCAAAGATCACTGACGTTGAGAGGGTCTCCTAATGACGGCAACTCACACTTTTGAGGGCACCCCTGCGGCAGGCCCGAATAACGGTAAGACTCTGCGTATTCTGCAGCTGTACCCGCTCGACATGAACATTTACGGCGACTGGGGTAACACTCTGGCGTTGGCTCGTCGCGCGCAGGCACACGGCTTTGACGTGCAGATTCTGGATCACAACCCCGGTCAGCCCTTCCCGGAGGATGTTGACATTATTCTGGGTGGCGGCGGCCAGGATTCCGGTCAGTCCGTGATTCAGGACGACCTGCACGCGAACGGTGACACGCTGCGCTCGCTGGCTGAGGCTGGCGTGCCGATGCTCGTCATTTGTGGCCTGTACCAGCTGTTCGGCAAGGAATTCCGCACCCGTGAGGGTGAGGTGCTCAAGGGCATCGGCATTTTTGATGCGCACACGGTCGGTGGCGATGACCGCCTGATTGGCAACATTGTTGAGGAGTCTGAGGAGTTCGGCACCGTGATTGGTTTTGAGAACCACTCGGGCCTGACTTACCTGGGTTCCGGCTGCACCCCGCTGGCTACCGTCACCAAGGGCGAGGGTAACAACGTGACCGATGCGTATGAGGGTGCGCGCGTGCACAACGTGATTGGCACCTACCTGCACGGTTCGCTGCTGCCGAAGAACCCGAAGATTTCGGATTACCTGATTGAGCAGGCGGCTCAGCATAAGTTTGGCGAGTTCACGCCGAACACGATTGACGACTCGCTGGTGGAGAAGGCACGCGCTTCGGCCGCGTCTCGCCCCCGCTAGCACCCTATTCCGGGCGGTGGCGTGCACTTTCTGAGGTGGTGTGCGCCTCCGCTACGGTATAGTTATGTGAGTACAGTACGGTGCGTGGGACGTTTCGCCGTGCCCGCACGGAGGTTTTGACTAAGGGAGATACGAATGTCCGGTCACTCTAAATGGGCGACTACTAAGCACAAGAAGGCTGCTATCGACGCTAAGCGCGCGAAGGCTTTCGCGAAGTTCATTAAGGCAATTGAAGTTGCAGCACGTATGGGCGGCGCTGATATTGCTGGTAACCCCGCTCTTGACCTGGCTGTGTCGAAGGCGAAGAAGAACTCCGTTCCTAACGACAACATTGACCGCGCAATCAAGCGTGGCGCTGGCCTGACCGGTGAGACCATTGACTACACCGAAATCATGTATGAAGCACGCGGCCCGCAGGGTACCGCTCTGTACATTGAGTGTCTGACCGATAACCGTAACCGCGCAGCGTCTGAGGTTCGCCTGGCTGTGACCCGTAACGGCGGCACCATGGCTGACCAGGGTTCGGTTGCGTTCCTGTTCGAGCGTAAGGGTGTTGCTGAGGTCACCAAGACTGACGGTTTGACCGAGGATGACGTTCTGATGGCTGTCCTGGATGCAGGCGCCGAAGAGGTTCTGGACGAGGGCGATATCTTCACCGTTGTTTCCGCAGCGACCGACCTGCCCGAGATCCGTAAGGCACTGGACGAGGCTGGCCTGGAGTACAACAACGACGACCCGGTCTTCCGCCCGACCATGCAGGTTGACCTGGACGCTGAGGGTGCTAAGAAGTTCATGAAGCTGGCAGACGCTATTGAAGAGCTCGACGACGTTCAGAACGTCTACTCGAACGCTAACGTTTCTGCTGAGGTTATGGCAGAGCTGGAAGCTGAGTAATCGCTCGGATTCTGATATCTGATGCTTGAAGAAGCCGCTCCTTTAACCGAGCCGCCGTAGGGTGGCTGGTTGGGGGAGTGGCTTCTTAGCGTCTTGGGGTGTTCACGTGTGGTGACTGTTCTCGTGGTGACCGCGCTAGTGGTGACCGTGCTCGTGGCGTGCCCCGGTGCCGGGTGCTAGGATTCTGAAGGGCTAGAATCTAGAGATTCTGCAGGGAGTTTGTCGAAAGGGGAGATGATGGCCGCTGCTCAACCTGCCGCACGCGATAGCATGCGTGAGAACCGCACCGCCACCGCCGTGGAGCGTGTGCCGGGCGCAACCCGCATCATGGGTGTTGACCCGGGTCTGACCCGCTGCGGCTTCTCCATGCTCGATATGACCGCCGACCGTAAGGCGCACTTCGTGAACGTGGGTGTTGCCGGCACGATCCCGGCGGAGTCCCTGGACCAGCGTATTCTCTGGATTTTCAACGCCGCCTCCCACTGGCTCGACACCTACAAGCCGGATGCCCTGGCGATTGAGCGTATCTTCGCGCAGGAGCAGGTGAACACGGTGATTGGTACGGCGCACGCTTCGGGTGCGGTGATTTCTGCGGCGGCGATGCGCGGCGTGCCGGTGTTCTTCCATACCCCTTCGGAGGTGAAGGCGGCGGTGACCGGTAGCGGCCGCGCCGATAAGGCGTCGGTGGGTCGTATGGTGACCCGCATTTTGGGGCTGGATTCCATGCCGA
>CALGXU010000332.1 GCA_937935205.1 uncultured Rothia sp. | reverse complement strand
TTAGCAGCCAGGCCGCCGCCGGTCACGTGCGAGAAGCCGCGCACACCGCTACCGGTGGTGCCGTCTTCGCCGTTGACGGGGAACGCAGCCGCCAAATCCAGGCAGTCTGCCGCGTACACGCGGGTGGGTTCGAGCAGCTCTTCACCGATGGTGCGGCCCAGCTCGTCCACCTGGCGTTCCAGACCCCAGCCGGCAACGTTCAGGACCTTGCGGACCAGGGAGTAGCCGTTGGAGTGAATACCGGAGGATGCCATAGCAATCAGCACGTCGCCCTCACGCACGCGCTCGGGACCGAGCAGCTCGTCAGCCTCAACCAGACCGGTTGCCGCGCCCGCAACGTCGTACTCGTCTTCTGCGAGCAGGCCGGGGTGCTCAGCGGTTTCGCCGCCAACCAGGGCGGTACCAGCCTGTGCACATGCGCCAGCGATACCGCGCACAATGTCAGCGATACGCTCGGGAACGACCTTGCCGGTGGCAATGTAGTCGGTCATGAACAGCGGCTTCGCACCGCACACGACGATGTCGTCCACGACCATGCCGACCAGGTCGTAACCGATGGTGTCGTGAATATCGAGTGCCTGCGCAATAGCGACCTTGGTGCCCACACCGTCGGTGGAGGTAGCCAGGTAGGGCTTGCGGTACTTGACGAGCTCGGAGACGTCGTACAGGCCCGCGAAGCCGCCCACGCCACCAACGACGGAGGAGTTGTGGGTCGCCTTGATAGCGCCCTTCATCAGCTCAACGGCGCGATCGCCAGCCTCTACGTCAACACCTGCGCTTGCGTAGGTTACGGTGGTGGTGTTCTCGCTCATTAGGATTCCTTCGGGGTAGTGGTAGCGGAGGAGTTTGCGGGGGTGCGGTCCTGCTCGGTGAGCAGTGCCTCGAGGTCAGCGTCGGGACCGGGGTTGCACATGCCCATACCGGCATCGTCTGCGGCAATCTGTACTGCGGAGGGGTCGAACTTCGTTTCGAGAGTTTCGGTGCCTTCGCGGGTCTCAATGGAGACTGCCTCGGCGTGCTCGGGCTTGGAGGGAACGGGACGTTCCACGGTTACCTCAGCCGCCTTGCCGGCGAGGGGGCCACCCTTGCCCTTTTCCTCAGCGTCGAAGAGGGACTTGCCTCGTCGTTCCTCGCTGGGCAGTTCAATCGGGTATTCGCCGGTGAAGCATGCGGTACACATGTTTTCGGCGGGCTGCTCGGTGGCTGCCATCATGCCGTCCTGGGAGATGAAGCCGAGCGAATCGGCA
>CALGXU010000331.1 GCA_937935205.1 uncultured Rothia sp. | reverse complement strand
TGTTGCGGTGGCGGCTCGTGTTGCCGCCGGTGAGCAGGCGCCGGATGATTTGCAAGATGTGCGTGAGCAGGTTGAGCAGTTGCGTGCGGCGGCGCACCGTTTGACTCTTCGTGAGGGTGAGCGGGAGAGCGTGCTGCGTTCTTTGCAGGCGCTGCGCAGCGAGTATGCGGCGTTCCGCGCGCAGACGGCGCGGCGTTATGACCGTGCGCAGATGCTGGCTAACCTGGCGGCGGCTGCCCGCGGTGATACGCTGGGCGGTTATGAGCATCAGGTTGACCTGGTCAGCTACGTGCTGGGTGCCGAGTTTGAGCGTATTCTGCAGTCGGCGTCGCTGCACCTGGACCGGATGAGTGAGGGCCGCTACGGCATGGTGTTCAGCGATCACCGTGCGAAGGGTAGCCGTTCCGGTGGCGGCCTGAACCTTGAGATTACTGACACGTGGACGGGCGAGCCGCGTGAGGCGTCGTCGCTGTCCGGTGGTGAGTCGTTCTTGGCGTCTCTGTCGCTGGCGTTGGGCCTGGCTGAGGTTGTTCAGGCGAATAACGGCGGTATCGAGTTGGATACCCTCTTCATTGATGAGGGTTTCGGTACGCTGGACGCCGAGACCCTGGACATGGTGATGGGCACGATTGAGTCGCTACGTGATAGTGGCCGCACTATTGGCCTGATTTCGCATGTGGAGGAGATGAAGAACCGTATTCCCGCCCAGATTGTGGTTGAAAAGGGACAGAACGGCTCGTCGGTGAGGGTAAACTCCTAGTAGGCATAAATTCGCTTCCGGGCCTCTGTTGTAGCATGTCCGGCGGCTTATTCGTGAAAGAGATGATGACCTCGACACCTCAGGACAGGGCACCGAATTCAACGTATCGTGTGGAGCCTTCGGCTGATGCGCGCGCTAGCGCATCCGCGCCGGAGGTTCCTCCGCGCACCACGAAGGTGAGCCCCGCCTCCGATGCGCTGAATAAAATGCGTGCTTCGGGCACGGGTATTCCGACGGTTCCGGGCACCTCCCTGACGGATGTGGTGCGCAACAACGAGCACGTGTTGCAGGAGTTGCCGCCTCGCCCGATTCCGGCTGCGGATGAGATTAATACGAACGCTTCACTGCCGGATATTTTGCGTCAGCATTGGGCGTTGTTTCAGCGCAATGGTAAAGAGCAGCGTCGTCACCTGTATGCGGTGCTTCGTGCTGAGGGTTTTGCCCGTAGCGTGTTGACGATTCTGTTCCACATTCCGGCGGCTTCTTCGGCGTTTGCGCTGTATATTCTGTTGGCGAGCCATCTGGGTAGTGTGCATGATGGCGGCTATGCGGTGGCGGCGTTTACTGGCGCGTATTCGGTGCAGATTATGCTCGGCCCGATGCTGGTGCGTGCTTTGGGTTTGCGGTCGTTGCTGGCGATTACGTCGATACTGAATATTGCTGCGGTGTCGAATATGTTGGTGATTGGTTGGCGTTTGACGGTTGACCCGAATAACGTGAGTACGACCTACCATGCGCTCTCGTGCGTGGCGATGGGTTTTACGACTCCGCCGTGGACTCCGTTCGCTCTTGAGTCGTTGTATCGCCGTAACTACCAGTACAGTGATGTTCGCTTGTCGACTGCGGTGTCGTGGGGTACCACGGCGAACATGTCGATGCATCCGCTGGCTGCTCTGTTGGTATGGCTGGGCGATGCGTACGTCACCCCGAATAATGAGTACGCGGGCTTCTGGATCACGATTATTCTGGATGCCTTGCTGTTCATTGTGGTGCTGGTGGCACCGAGGGTTCTGCCGGATATTTCGCGTATTCGTATGGCTCCGCCGCAGAATCTGGTGCGTCCGAGCCGTCAGACGGTGGTGCTGATTCTTGGCCTGGTGCTGCTGGGCGCGTGCATGGGTTCGGTTGGTTCTGGTCTGCTGGGCTTCTCGCTGATTCACGGTTCGATGAACCTGTTTATGGCGATGGTTGCGACCGGTACCGGCGCGCTCGTGGTGGTGGCTTTCCCGGTGGTTTTGGGTGGCCGTTCGGTGAATCCGTGGCATGGCTGGCTGGTGAGCGGTATTCTGCTGATTATGGCGGCGCTGTATTTGCCGGCGAGCGATGATACGTCCACGATTTTCTATGCGTTGGCGTTCTGCGGCGCGGTGCTGGGCGTTGCCTTTGGCGGCCATGAGCTGTGGCTGAACCGTTCGCTCAAGCATATTCCTGATTCGCAGGCAAGCTTCTTTACTCGTTCGATGTTGGGCGTTGGTCTTGCGATGGGTTGCATGTGGGGCGGCTATATGGGCGATGCTCCGTATTACCGTAATGCGTTTATGGTGCCGGTGATTATTGCGACTCTGTATTTTGCGTTGGGCCATTTGTACGGCTACCTGTGGCGTGAGGAGCATGAGGAGCAGCTGGCTCCTTTGGCTGAGACGGAACGCGGCTAGTTTAGGTCGCTGCTAGCTCCTTGCGGGCAGCTCGAGCGTGATGAGCCCATGCTTAAAGGCGGATGCCCCGCCACCTTCTGTAGGTGGTGGGGCATCCGCCTTTTGTGTACCGTGCTCGGTTTGGGTGAGCCTCAACGTGAAAGCTTCAGCATGAGAACCTCAGCGCGAGGCTACCGGTTTAGTGACCACGCTTGATCCATGCCGGAAGCTCGGGTGCTTCCAGGCCGATGCCGGTGCTGTCGCCGTGGCCGGTGAGGACCGCGGTGGACTCGGGCAGGGTCAGCAGACGGGTCGAGATCGACTCGATGATGGTGTCGAAGTCGCTGTAGGAGCGTCCGGTTGCGCCGGGGCCGCCGTTGAAGAGGGTGTCGCCGGAGAAGACGACGCCTTCGCTGTTCTCCCAGCTGAGGGTGGGTGCGTAGAAGCACACGGAGCCGGGGGAGTGGCCGGGGGTCGCCAGTACGGTCAGCTCGGTGTCGCCGATGCGCACCACGTCGCCGTCAGCAAGTTCGTGGTCAAAGTCCCAGGAGGGGTACACCATTTCCCAGAGCACGCGGTCTGCGGGGTTCAGGTAGACGGGTGCGCCGAAGCGTTCTGCCGCTTCCTTGGCGCTGCGGATGTGGTCGTCGTGGGCGTGGGTCAGCAGAATCTTCTCCACGGTGCGGTCTGCGACGGTGCGGGAGATCTTGTCGACGTCGTGGGCGGGGTCAATGATGATCACGGAGGAGTCATTGCCGATAATCCAGACGTTGTTGTCAACATCCCAGCAGCCGCCGTCCAGCGAGAAGGTGCCGGAGGTGACGACTCGTTCAATACGTTCGCTCACGCTACGCTCCTAGAGTTCCACGACCGAGCGCAGCACGCGGCCGGTCTTCATGGTTTCGAATGCTTCGTTGACGTCTTCGAGGCCGATGCGCTCGGAGACGAAGCTGTCCAGGTCGAGACGGCCGAGCAGGTACTGGTCCACGAATTCGGGGAAGTCGCGGGAGGGCAGAGTGTCGCCGTACCATGCGCTCTTGATGGAGCCGCCGCGGCCGAAGACCTCATCCAGCGGGATGTCCCAGGTGGTGCCGGGGGCGGGCACACCGACGAGCACGACGCGTCCAGCCAGGTCGCGTGCTTCGAAGGCCTGCTTGAAGGTGGGGGCGATGCCGACAGCGTCGATGACGAGGTCTGCACCGAAGCCGCCGGTGAGTTCCTTAATGGCCTCGACGGGGTCGACCTTGGAGGAGTTCACGGTGTGGGTTGCGCCGTGCTCGCGTGCGCGTGCCAGCTTCTCTTCGTCGATGTCGACGGCGATGATGGTGGTTGCGCCACCGAGCTGTGCGCCTGCGATTGATGCGGTGCCGACGCCGCCGCAACCGATGACTGCGACGGACTCGCCGCGCTTGAGCTCACCGGTGTTCAGTACAGCGCCCAGACCTGCGGTAACGCCGCAGCCGAGCAGACCGATTGCTGCGTACTGTTCGGGGGTGATGTCAGCGGTAATCTTGGTGCACTGACCTGCTGCGACGAGGGTCTTCTCCGCGAAGGAGCCGATACCCAGTGCGGGGGTGAGCTCGGTGCCGTCCTCGAGGGTCATCTTCTGGGTTGCGTTGTGGGTTGCGAAGCAGTACTGCGGCTGGCCCTTGCGGCATGCGCGGCATTCGCCGCAGACGGCACGCCAGTTGAGGATGACCAGGTCGCCGGGGGCGATGTCGGTGACGTCATCGCCGACAGCTTCGACGATACCTGCGGACTCGTGGCCCAGCAGGTAGGGGAAGTCCTGGCCGACGCCGCCGGTGACGTAGTGGTGGTCGGTCTGGCAGACACCGCAGGTGAGGACCTTGACGAGTGCTTCGCCCTTGCCGGGGTCGGGTACGTTGATGGTGGTGACGACGACGGGTGCGTCCTGTTCAAGGGCTACGACAGCCTTGACCTTGTGCATGCTGCTCCTTTGCTGGGCGCGGCTGAGGTTCAACAGCAGATGAGGTTCAACCGCGAGATAAAGGTTTTTTGATATCTTCCCATTCTACGAGCAAAGGCGTACCTAACGCACGATAAAGCCGATAGTGAAGCGTCCACGCGAATTTGACGTTTTATGACGTTGCCGCATCTACCTCGGCGGCGAAGGCGAGCGCGCCGCGCCGGAACGCGCCCGAGGTCAGGGCGTTCACGTGGTCGCGGCCGGGCAGAGAGATAAAACGGTTGAGCGGGTTGTCCTCACGCACCATGTCGTAGAGTTCCGCACCGTCGGCGGCGATGGTGTCCGCATCACCGAGCACCACCGCAATGGGTACGCGCGGATGCGCGCCGGGGTCACCCGCAGGAAGGTTCGGGGAACCTGCACGCAGGGCGGGCACGTCGAAGAACGGGCCGAAAGGAATCCGCACGAACTTCAGTAGCGCGTCGGGCTGAATGGGGGAGTTATCAATAATCGAGGTGAAGGAGGCAATCGCCTCGTCGGTGGAGTCCGCCGCGGGGGTTTCTGCGCTCGCGGAGGCGCTGGTACCTTCGTGCGCTTCGAGCATGGCGCGCAGGGTGATGAGGTGGTCGTGCAGGGGCAGGCCGCCCAGGGTGAGGGATGCGACCGCCTCCGGGTGGGTGAGGGCGAGTTCCCAGCCGATGCGGGCGCCGAAGGAGAACCCGATAACGTGTGCGCGGGGCGCCAGCTCAACGCTGAGGTCGTTCTCGGTGGCGACGGTGCGCAGCAGCTGGGCAAGTGCGCCGGTGAGCAGGTGAATGGGGGTCAGCGGCTGGCCAGCCGCATCGACACCCGCAGACTCGACACTCGCCGCATCGACAGAGGACACCGAATCAAACGGGATTTCACCGCTCATCAACTGCGTATAGGCAGGGAGTTTGCAATCAACCGTGAACTGCGGGTCTTTGAGGTATTCGTCCATGTGGTAGGGCAGGTCAACGATCAGCACGGGGTATCCGGCGCGCAGGTATTGGCGGATCCAGCCGGTGCCGCCGTAGAGCTGATCGCCGCGGGTGGCGAAGCCGTGAATCATGAGGGCGGGCACGCGGCTTTTGAGCTGCTGCGGCTGGTAGAGGGTGTACTCGAGGTCGGGCAGGGTAACGCTGGGTACAGCAAAGGGCGCGGGAGAGAAATCTGCACTGGTCATATGTCTATCTTAGTGACCAGCGCCGGGTTTCTGTCCCACGCCCTTAAAAGGTGGAGGCGATACGCGCTCAGCGGAGCTGCCGCTTAGTTCTTCTTCGCCGCACCGGTTGACTTATCGGCGTCCAGGTCGAAAAGCGCCTGTTGCTGAGGCTCAACCTTCGCCTCAGATTCGGTGGCTTCCGCCGTGGTGTCTGCCTTAGCCTGCTTTTGCTGCTCCTTGCCGCTTTGTTCCTTGTTGCTGTCTAGGCGTTCCTTACCGTCGGCAATGAGGGTGCGAATCATGGTGGTGTTGGTATCCACAGCTTTCTGCACGCGTTGTGCTACGGAGGGGCCCTTCGGCTTGGGGAACATGACCTGGCCTGCCGCCTGCTGCTGCAGTTCGCGTCCTGCAGACATGAGCTGCTCCTGGCGTGCCTTCATTGCGCGGGAAGCGGACGTATGACGAGGCTGAACCTTCAGGTGGCCATGATCGTCTTCGCCGGCAATGATTTGGCGCATGAGCATGATTTCGGCGTCCAGGTGAGCACCGAAGAGCAGCATATTGTTCATAATCCAGATGAACAGCAGCATCACGATCACACCACCGATCAGGCCGTAGGTGGCGTTGTACTTGCTGAAGTTATCGGCGTAGAGGGTGAAGCCGAAAGCACCCAGACCCATACCCGCCAGGGCGAGTGCCGCACCGGCGGAGAGCTTCCACGCTTTGAATCGGCGTACGTTCGGGGTGGCGGCGTAGAGCAGGGTAATCAGGCCGATGGCCATGAGCAGAATCAGCACCCAACGGCCGTTGAGCCAGACGAGCTTGATGAGCTCCATATTGACGGTTTCGGGTACGTACTGGCCAACCAAATCGAGGACGGTTACGCCCAGCAACATCATCAGAATCATGAGCACAGCCAGGATGATGAGTGCAGTGGTGACGAGCACGTTGATGGGCTTGAGCATCCAGCCGGGTCGGCCTTCACGCACGCCGTAGACGCGGTTGAGTGCTCGGCCGAAGGAGCCGGTGTATCCGGAGGCGGACCAGAGGGCACTGAGGATACCGGTCAGCAGCGCCAGGCCTGCGCCATGACCGCTGGTGAGCTGCTTGATCGGGTCTTCCAGAATGCTGTACATCTGGGTGGGTGCGTTGTCCTTCAGGAAGGCGAGGATGGCGGTGGCGCTGTCTTCGCCCTGACCAAAAATACCGAGCAGGGAGACAATCGCCAGCAGCGCCGGGAAGACGGACAGCACGGTGAAGTAGGTGAGTGCCGCCGCCATGTCGGTGCCGCCGTTGGCGGTGAACCTGAAGAGGGTGCGGCGCAGAATGTAGAGGATGCTGCCCTTGGGGAAGTCGCGTAGTTTAACGCTGACGTACTTGGGGAGTGCGGGCTTCTGTTTGCGGGAGAAGAGTCCGCGGCGAGCTCCGGCGGATACCGTGGTTGAGGAGGTGTCAGTAGAAGAGCCGGTGTGTGCAGCCAAATGAGGCTCCTTGATGAGTGGTGAGGTGTACACATGTTTCTGTGATGCGCTGGTTCCTCGCACGGTGCAGGTTGAGCGTGTGCGGGCGCGCAGAAGGGGCGGGAAGAACAATGAGCTGTCCTTCCCGCCCCTGCGGTGACATTATAGGGTTTTCCGACCCTCCCATATTTTTCCGTGAGTGCAGATAGTTGACCTGTTGGTCAATTAGAGAGGGCCACCACCCCGAAAAGCCTCAAAAAAGGCTCGTCAGCTAGGGTTTAAAGCTACCTGCTGAGCCTAGCTGAAAACTAGTTGTGAATACCCAGAACCTTAGCGGTGTGAGCCATCAGCTCATCAGCCAGGTCGTGGTTATCGTTGAGCTTCACACCGTAACCGGGGATGAGCTCCTTCAGGCGAGGCTCCCATCCAGCAATCTTGGAGGGGAAGCACTTAGCCAGCAGGTTCAGCATAATCGGAGCCGCGGTGGAAGCACCGGGGGATGCACCCAGCAGAGCCGCAATAGAACCGTCAGCTGCAGAAACAACCTCGGTACCGAACTGCAGGATGCCGCCCTTCTTCGCGTCCTTCTTCATGATCTGCACGCGCTGGCCGGCCTCGATGAGCTCCCACTCGCCGCCAACAGCCTCCGGGTAGTACTGGTACAGAGACTCGAGGCGGGCTTCCTTGTTCTTGAGCAGCTCGGAGAGCAGGTACTTGACCAGGGAGAGGTTGTCGATGCCTGCGCGGGTCATCGGGTAGATGTTGTGCGGGCGCAGGGACAGCGGCAGATCCAGCAGGGAACCCTGCTTCAAGAAGTTCGTCTTGAAACCGGCGTAGGGGCCGAACATGAGGGCACGCTTGCCGTCCACGTAGCGGGTGTCCAGGTGGGGCACAGACATGGGAGGTGCGCCCACCGAAGCCTGACCGTACACCTTAGCGTTGTGCTGGTTTGCGGTGGCCTCGTGGGTGTTGCGCAGGAACAGGCCGGAGACGGGGAAACCGCCGTAGCCCTTACCCTCTTCAATACCGGACTTCTGCAGCAGGTGCAGGGCGCCACCACCGGCGCCGAGGAAGACGAACTTCGCGTTGATAGTCAGCGGCTCTTCCTTGTTGATGCGGTTAATCGCGTCAACGGTCCAGGAACCGTTGGATTCGCGGTTCAGGTTGGTGACCTGGTAGCCGTAGCGAACCTCAACACCCATAGTCTGCAGGTGGTCAATCATCTGCTGGGTGAGGGCGCCGAAGTCAACGTCGGTACCTTCGGGGGACCAGGTTGCGGCAATCGGTTCGTTACCCTTGCGGCCGTTGACGGTCAGCGGTGCCCACTCGGCAATCTTCTCGCGCTCGGTGGAGAATTCCATGCGCTCGAAGAGCTTCTCCTTGCGGAAGGCGTCGAAACGTGCGGCCAGGTACTTGGAGTGGTCCTCACCGAAGACCAGGGACATGTGGGGGACCGGGTTGATGAAGTCGGTGTTGTCCAGGATCTTCTCTTCAACCAGGGACGCCCAGAACTGGCGGGAAACCTGGAACTGCTCGTTAATGTTCAGCGCCTTAGCTGCCGAGACGGTGCCGTCGGGGCCAGCGGGGGCGTAGTTGAGTTCGCACAGTGCCGAGTGGCCGGTACCTGCGTTGTTCCAGGGGTTGGAGGATTCCTGAGCTGCCTTGTCGAGGCGTTCGAGCAGGACGATGTTCCAGCTCGGTTCGAGTTCCTTGAGGAACACACCGAGGGTGGCGCTCATGATGCCGCCGCCGACCAGGACGACGTCGGTTCGTTCAGTACGTGCTACCACTGAATTCTCCCTTAGAGGTGCGGGTGCCCGGCCTGGGCACAGTGAATGTGGGGTACATCATCTAGCCTACTCCTTTTAGCTGGGTTGGCATAGCCAGAATCCACAAAACGAGAGAGAGTGTTGCAGTTCATATCAATAAATCTCTTAGGGTCGAAAAGACCCGTAATCGCACGCATTTGCTACACCCGTCGGCAACAACCCAAAAGCAGCCTCGGCAACACCTTCAGTAACACCCACAGAAACAACCAGAAACCGGCTCCCCAAAAGCCCCCAAATATAGCAAAAGGGGCGCACCCCAACCGGGATGCGCCCCTCACCAAGCCACCACATACGCAGGCTACGAGCAAATACGCAGGCTACGATTTGCGCAACTTACTGAACAGCTCAATCGCATTCTGCTCCGTCTGATAGCCCTGAACCTCACGGCTCACCGCCACCTTAGACGTCACATGCAACAACGGAACCGCCGGCATAAACTGACCCAACTGAGACACAACCTTCGCGTACAAATCACGCTGCGAATCCACCGAATCGGCAGAATCCGCGGTACGAATCACCTCCAGAATCTCCGTAAAACGAGGCGACGGCGCCACAGCTGCAGCAGTAGGCAGCGGCGAAGGAGTTGCCGAAGGGCTCGGCGAAGCCGAAGCCGAAGCCTCCTCCTCAGGAGTCAACGGATCCGGCGAATAGCTCGGGTGCGGGCTCGGAGTTGCAGAAATCCGCACATTCGAGTCTGAACCACCCGAGGACGGCACATCAGAACTCTTCTTCGTCAAGCCAGTCGTCATATCCGCAGGCGCATCAGCAATCAACGAACGCACCTGATGCTCAGCAATCAGCGGCGCCAACACCGGACCAAAGAACGCATACGGGTCACGGTACATACCGTAGAAACCAGCCAGCGTAATACCGCGCTCAGAAGAAACCTCGCGGCTCTTCGGCAGATACTCAGCCCACGGCAAAGGCACCGGCTTAATATTCAGGCCCACCTCAATCAGCGAAGCCACCATCTCCGAATACACTTTCTGCGGAGTATCCATCCACGGCAGAGAAACATCGGCAGGGTAGTAGCACTCAATCACCTGATTGTCGTACCCCGCCGCCGCCAACAGCGAGCGCGCCATATCCTGATTGCGGTCCGTATATTCCTTCGCGTCATCAGCCTTAATGCGGAACGACGGCGAAATCAGCGTCTGCGCATCCGAGGTGCCCTGCGGATAATACTGACGTAGTGCGCCACGGTCCACCGCATGCGAAATAGCGCGACGCACCGAAATATTCTTCAACACCGGATGCGCCGTATTCAAACCCAAATACACCAGCGAGAACGGGTCACGACCCGGAGTCTGATAACCATCACGCGCCAACTGACCCAGATCAGTTGAATTCACCTGATCACACGCATCAATATGACCCTCCATCAGCGCAAAATAACGCTTATCCGACGAAGTGAGGGTCGAAATCTGAATCTCATCCAGCTCGGGTGCCTGACCATCAAAATGGGTATTCTTCAGCAGACGCACCGTGCCGTCCTTGAACGACTCGACACGGAACGCACCCGTACCCACAGGGTACCCCGTCAACTTCTGATCAGCGCCAAAAAGCGAAGGCTCAATAATGCCGAACGCCTGCTGCGTCAAAATACGCGGGAACGCCAACGAAGGACGCGACAGGGTCACCACCACGGAGTTACCATTCGCCACCACTGACGAAACCAGCGGCACGAAAGACTGCACCGTATGCGGCGCAGATGCCTCCTGCGCGGGCTTCTTATCGCCCGGACGCGCGGCATCAGAAGAAGCAGAAGCCGACGGGGAGGCGCTCGGAGTAGTGGTCTCAGAAGCAGTTGCGGAAGCACGCGGGGTGGCGCTCGCAGAAGCAGTTGCAGAAGCACTTGGGGCCGCCGCACCAGATGGAGACGCCTGAACAGGCGCAGGCTCCACCGCCGAAGGATCAACAGAACCCGGCTTCGGCATGCCAAAACCCCACGCAAACAACGGCTGAGCAGGCACCGCCAAAGCCGCAGTACCCTCACCCGTAGCCAACGCCTGCCACCTCTGGAAATTCTGCACCACAGCATCCGCAGTCAACGCAACGCCATTACTAAAATGCACCTCACGCAACACAAACGTATGCGTCAAACGGTCATCAGAAACCTTCCAGTCACTACACAACGAATCCTGAACCTCAGGATCACCCGTGTAATGATTCGCCACCAACAACGCTTGCAAAACCTGCGCCGTCACCTGATACGTACTCGCCACAGGAAATAACGCCGGATCCAAACCCAACGGCGCCGCACCCTGCGCAAAACGGAACACACGACGCGCATCAGCAGAGGACGCACTCGCCGAAGAACCAGCAGACGAACCGGCAGAAGACTGATCGGAACACGCAGAAAGCGCCAAACCAGCACTAAAAAGCGCGCCAAAACGCAAAACGGCGCGTCGACTCAAGCCACTCGAGCCGGCAGTGGCTCGCAACAGCTCACCAGAACTGCCAACAGCTGACGATGTATAAGGCTGATGCTGCACGGGAGGGTCCTCTCTTCCGTCGCGGATGCTTATCTCTCAGGATAACGGTTCAATACCCAACCGGGCGAGACACACTCACACCGGCAAGGCACATACAAGAGAACCCGCCGCCACGAAAACCGTGACGGCGGGCCCAATGCAAATGTGTGTGTGCGCGAGGGGGGACTTGAACCCCCACGCCATAAGGCACAGGAACCTAAATCCTGCGTGTCTGCCAATTTCACCACTCGCGCGTAGCGTCACCCCACATCCGAAGATGCATGCGTCTGAGGCAACAAAAAATTAGTGTACACCAGGAACCAAGGTTCTCCAAGCCTTAAAAGAAGCCCCCATAGGGCAAAAAGCCCGCAAACACGCCGAACAACAGCCCCTCAAGAAGCAGTAGAACGGCGATACGCAAACCCTAAAAAGCACGCCCCTACTTCGGGTCAATACCCAAATCACGGCGCAACTTCGCCACATGACCCGTCGCACGCACATTGTACTGAGCCACAGAAATAACACCCTGCTCATCAATCACAAACGTCGAACGAATCAGGCCCTCATACACCTTGCCGTAATTCTTCTTCTCACCCCACGCACCATACGCCTCAGCCACAGCATGATCAGCATCAGACAGCAGCGGGAACGTCAACGACTCCTTCTCTACAAAACGAGCAATAGCCGCCGGCGAATCCGGAGAAACACCCAACACCACGTAACCCAACGACTTCAACGACGCCAAATTATCGCGGAAATCGCACGCCTCCTTAGTGCAACCCGGAGTCGAAGCCTTCGGGTAAAAATACAAAATCACCTTGCTGCCCGCATAATCACTCAGGCTGTGCTCCTTACCCGACGCATCAGCAAGGGTAAAAGCAGGTGCCGGGGTGCCCGGCTCAAGACGAACGCTCATCAAAAACTCCTCAAAACAACAACAGGGAAGGGGGCGGATGCGCCCCACACAGTACACAACACAGTACACACACTAGTGTCCCACACACCCCACCCAAACAATGTGTTCAGGCTCACCCCAAATCGACTTGCGCGCACCGCAAAAACTCGCGTATAGTATTTTTCTGTTGCAAGGGAAACCTTGGAAAACAAATAAGCGCCTCTAGCTCAATTGGCAGAGCAATTGACTCTTAATCAATGGGTTCTGGGTTCGAGTCCCAGGGGGCGCACTTCAAAGAAAATCCCGCTGATTCTTCGGAATCGGCGGGATTTTTGCGTTCCTCGAATAAATACAGTTTTGTTGTGCGAGGTGCATATTATCCTCTTTGCTCCTGCAGGGGACCCGTCCTCGCAGAGCTCGGACACCCTGATGTCGCGGCAGAGGATATATGCACCTCCGCGTGTATTGGTATTCGGGTACGCTGCGATCCCGCCGGGGTGCGGTAGATGCGCGGTGGTTCAGCGTGTGCGCCCCGTGCCTAGCGAACTGGAGCGGGGGAGGGCTGTCGCTTTTTAGCCTTTTGCTTGATGGCTTGATGTAGGCATAGGAAAGCCCGCCGCAGCTCACAGAGCCACAGCGGGCCATCCACACGAAAAGTCTTGATTACAGGACCGGCCAAATCCGCGTCACAAACTCACGGAAATCCTCCACATCCTTACCCTGCTCCAGCAGACCAACGCCAAAACGAGTCGCAACCTCAGCATTATCCTCAAACGACAAATAAAACGAGCTGCCATTCACCGACTCAAGCGTCACCGCATCATCACCCACACGATACGCATGCAGAGCATTCGTATTATCAATCGTCGTAGCCGTACCCGCAGGCGTCAACGCCGGCAAATTCACCGGAGCAATAATCACCTCATCAGGCGCATCCTGATACCCAACAATAAAATGCCCCTGATCAGGAGACTGATGCAACGCCAAATCAGGATTACGGTAAACCGCACGGCCCGTCGCATACACCAAATTGTATGCACCGTAATTAATAATCTGCTCGTCAAAAACCGGGTGCAGAACCCGAATGAGTTCCTCACCCGTCAAAAACACGTCACTCTCAACAGAGTTACGGGGGTCAACAACCTCTGCGTACTTACTTGCTTCGGTCAGCTCATCAGCGACCGGGATAATCGGTTCGGTCATAGCTTCAGTCTACCGGGGTAACCAACGAAGGTCACGAGTATTTCGCACATATTACGCGCCATGACGCCCAAAAATGCGAGTTTTTCTCACCTGTTCAAAAACTTGCGCTAGAATCCACGCACACGCGCAAGGTGTCCACATCATGAAAGAAGAAGGTTGACTTGGGGGTTTCCGTGCAAAAACCACCACGACACCCCATAGAGATTTGACTCACCTCCTCTGGAGGCGCACCATAGAAGGGTGAAGACAGCAATGTTCCAGCGAATTCTAAACCTTGTCGACGTCGCCTAGGGCGCGTGGCAGGGTCTATTCACTGCGACTGAGCGCCCCTACCGCTACCACCAACAGCGAGGGGCATTTTTTATAGCTTGGTACCCCCGGGCATAGGATGCGTGAGGATCACACAAACCCCACGCAGAACATTGAGTACAACGAAGAACCATTAAGACACGAGGCATTTCCATGACCATGGGATTTTCCACTTCTGATGACGCGGCAAACGCTCCCGCAGAACGCATGACCGGTTCTCAGGCAATCGTCCGCACCCTCGAAGACCTGGGTGTGACTGACGTATTCGGCCTGCCTGGTGGAGCTATTCTGCCGACCTATGACCCCCTGTACGACTCCAAGAAGGTCCGCCACATCCTGGTTCGCCACGAGCAGGGCGCAGGCCACGCAGCTCAGGGCTACGCCGTGTCCAGCGGCAAGACCGGCGTGTGCATCGCAACCTCCGGCCCCGGCGCAACCAACCTGCTGACCGCAATCGCAGACGCAAACATGGACTCCGTCCCCCTCGTCGCAATCACCGGCCAGGTGTCCACCGCACTGCTTGGCTCCGACGCATTCCAGGAAGCTGACATCGTCGGCATGGCAATGCCCATCTCCAAGCACTCCTTCATGATTACCGACCCGCAGGACATCCCCCGCGCGCTCGCAGCAGCATTCCACATCGCATCCACCGGCCGCCCCGGTCCCGTGCTCGTGGACGTCACCAAGGATGCACAGGTTGGCATGATGGAATACCGCGGCATTCCCGAAGACCTCGAACTGCGCGGCTACACCCCGGTCACCCGCGGCCACTCCAAGCAGATTCACGAAGCTGCAAAGTTTATCACTGAGTCCAAGCGCCCCGTCTTCTACGTTGGCGGTGGCCTGGTCCGTGCAGGCGCCTCCGAGGAGTTCCACAAGCTGGCTAAGCTCATCGGCGCACCCGTTGTCACCACCCTGAACGCTATCGGTGCGTTCCCCGACTCTGACCCCCAGAACCTCGGCATGCCCGGCATGCATGGCACCGTCCCCGCCGTCGCCGCAATGCAGAAGTCTGACCTGCTGATCACCCTCGGCGCACGCTTCGACGACCGCGTCACCGGTAAGCTCGACTCCTTCGCACCCGAGGCTAAGGTCATCCACATTGACGTTGACCCGGCAGAAATCTCGAAGATCCGCTTCGCGGACGTGCCGATCGTCGGTGACCTCAAGTACGTGCTGCCCGAGCTGACCGACCTGCTCTCGACCGAGTTCGCAGACCAGCTGCCGAACCTCACCGAGTGGTGGAACGAGCTCAACGCAATCCGCAAGGACTACCCGCTCGGTTACGAGAAGCCCGCCGACGGTCTCGGCTCGCCCGAGTACGTCCTCGAGCGCATTAGCGCCCTCACCGGCCCCGACGCATACTACGTCACCGGCGTTGGCCAGCACCAGATGTGGGGTGCACACTACATCCAGCAGGAAAGCCCCCGCCACTTCATCAGCTCCGCAGGCCTGGGTACCATGGGCTACGGCGTCCCCGCCGGCATGGGCGCAAAGGTCGCACACCCCGACTCCACCGTGTGGATCATCGACGGTGACGGCTGCTTCCAGATGACCAACCAGGAACTGGTCACCTGCGCACAGAACAACATCCCCGTCAAGGTTGCCATCATCAACAACTCCTCCCTCGGCATGGTGCGCCAGTGGCAGACTCTGTTCTACAACGAGCGCTACTCCAACACCGACCTGAAGGACGGCCACGGCACCGTACGCATCCCCGACTTCGTCAAGCTCGGCGAAGCATACGGCTGCGCAACCTTCCGCTGCGAGCGCGACGAAGACGTGGACGCAACCATTAAGGCTGCCCTCGAAATCAACGACCGCCCCGTGGTCATTGATTTCACCGTCAGCCCCCACGCCCTCGTCTGGCCCATGGTCCCGGCAGGCGTATCTAATGACAAGATTTGGATTGCGAAGAACACTTCGCCCGAGTTCGATCGTGAGGGAGAGAACTAATGTCTCAGCACACTCTGTCCGTTCTGGTAGAAGATAAGCCGGGCGTTCTCACCCGCGTCTCCGGTCTGTTCTCCCGCCGCCTGTTCAACATCCTCTCCCTGGCTGTGGGCCCCACCGAAAACCCCGGTGTCTCCCGCATCACCGTCGTGACCGAAGGTGACGCCCACACCATCGAGCAGATCACCAAGCAGCTGAACAAGCTCGTTCACGTGCTGAAGGTCGTCGAGCTTCCCGCCGACTCCTCCACCCGCCGCGGCCACATCCTGATCAAGGTCAAGGCAGACGCAGTAGCACGCCTGCAGATTGTTCAGGCAGCAGACCTGTTCCGTGCATCCGTGATTGACGTTTCCCCCGAATCCGTTGTCATCGAGGCAACCGGTTCCGAGGAGAAGCTCAACGCACTGCTGGACGTTCTGGAACCCTACGGCGTTCGCGAAATCGTTCGCGCAGGCACCATCGGCCTGGCACGTGGCCCCCGCGCCATGAGCGAGCGCATCTAACACCCACCAGGGTGCCACACCAACCCCGCACCAGCGGGGAATAGCATCGGGTATCGCACCGTCTCGACCGGGAAACCGGCAGGCGATGCGATACCCGCCCCTATGGGCTCACAGACCTTCCGGATACTTCAGATGCTGAGAAGTACTCTCGACAGCCCGCAACTAAACAGCTTTCAAGTAGAATAGTCAGTGTTGAGCCCAGCCTGGGCCGCATATCAAACTTACTGAGGAGAAGAAAAATGGCAGCAACCATTTTCTACAACGACGACGCAGACCTCTCCCTGATCCAGGGCCGCACCGTAGCAGTTATCGGTTACGGCTCCCAGGGCCACGCACACGCACTGAACCTGCGTGATTCCGGCGTGAAGGTCATTGTTGGCCTGCCCGAGGGCTCCAAGTCCCGTGCCAAGGCTGAGGCAGAAGGCCTGCGCGTTGCAACCGTCGCAGAGGCAGCAGCAGAAGCTGACGTCATCATGATCCTGACCCCGGACCAGGTCCAGGCAAAGGTGTACGCAGAGAGCATCGAGCCGAATCTGAAGCCCGGCAACGCACTGTTCTTCGCACACGGCTTCAACATCCGTTTCGGTTACATCACCGCACCCGAGGGTGTCGACGTGGCAATGGTCGCTCCCAAGGGCCCCGGCCACACCGTCCGCCGCGAATTCGAAGCAGGCCGCGGCGTTCCCGCCCTGGTCGCAGTTGAGAAGGACGCATCCGGCGAAGCACTCGCACTGGCGCTGTCCTACGCAAAGGGCCTCGGCGCAACCCGCGCAGGCGTCATCAAGACCACCTTCACCGAAGAGACCGAGTCCGACCTGTTCGGCGAGCAGGCAGTCCTCTGCGGCTCCACCTCCCAGCTCGTCCAGTACGGCTTCGAGGTCCTGACCGAAGCTGGCTACCAGCCCGAAATCGCATACTTCGAGGTCCTGCACGAGCTCAAGCTCATCGTTGACCTGATGATCGAAGGCGGCATCGCTAAGCAGCGTTGGTCCATCTCCGACACCGCAGAGTACGGCGACTACGTCTCCGGCCCCCGCGTGATCTCCCCCGAGGTCAAGGAAAACATGAAGGCTGTCCTGGCAGACATCCAGAACGGCAACTTCGCAAAGCGCTTCATGGAAGACCAGGCGGCAGGCGCACCCGAGTTCAAGGAACTGCGCGCAAAGGGCGAGGCACACCCCATCGAGGCAACCGGCCGCAAGCTGCGCGAGCTGTTCTCCTGGAACTCCGTTGACGACGACTACACCGAAGGTTCCGTCGCTCGCTAAGTGGTAGCTCAGCAATAGCTTTCTAAGAATCCGGCGCTCCACCCATACCCCGCCACGGGGAGGGGAGGGGTGCCGGATCCTTTGCTGTATCAAGCCGAATTGCGGCACCCATAAATATGTGATGCAGTTCATGCTGATTCAAGTTGCAGGCACCCGAAGAATGCCGTATAGTGTTTACTTGTTGCAGGGGAAACCTTGAAAAACAAATAAGCGCCTCTAGCTCAATTGGCAGAGCAATTGACTCTTAATCAATG
>CALGXU010000330.1 GCA_937935205.1 uncultured Rothia sp. | reverse complement strand
AGGATCATGAGCCAGGTGTAAGTAGCTTTTTCCGATGGATGCTCCAGCAGACACTAACAATAGGTCACCATATTCAACAGGCGCGCGCTCTGCAATATCTGTCGGCTGTGAAACAAATGTGTCTTCCTTCAAACTTGTTGGCGTCGCAATGTCAGTTGTACGAATATAGCGAGGATCTGATTGGTCAGCATTATCTCCAGGGAGACCTAGTCCGTTTCGAATAGGTACAGAACTAAGATGCCTGAGTGCTACCGTTTTCATTTGGATACCTCCTCAAGGAGCCCAAGAATTTCACGAGTGACCTCATGAAGGTCAGCATCGATTTCCTCGAGCGGGCGAGGTGGCTGATAGCGGTAGAAGTAACGCGTAAACGGAATCTCATAACCAATCTTGGTCTTCTTCTCATCAACCCAGGCGTCGGGCACATACGGCTTCACCTCAGCCTCAAAATACGCATGGATGGTCTCATCGCGTCCGGCATCTCCCTTGATATTACCGTTATAGGTGAAAGGTACCCGTTCGGTATCACGCAGGTTCGTATCCGGTTGTACCTTGCCTCGAGTATTGGTAATAACCTCGCCGTTCTCGTCACGCTGAGGACGCTCCACAGTGATGCTCCAATAGGCAAACTCATCAGACGGAACAATCTTGCAATGTTCCGTCTCAACATAGTCGGCGTAGAGCTTCACAATCGTAGCCCGGTTATCCTCACTAAGTTCACGACCCTTATCACCAAGCTTCTTACGCATCTTCTCGTAGAATTCGGTGCCGTCAATCAGCTGCACCTTACCCTGGCGTGCTTCCGGCTTGTCATTATCGACAATCCAAATGTAGGTGGCAATACCGGTGTTATAGAACATGTCAGTCGGAAGCGCGACAATGGCATCCACCAAATCGCGTTCGAGCAACCACTTACGGATATTAGAAGGTCCGGAGTCTGCGGACCCGTTGAAAAGCGGCGAACCGTTCATGACGATGCCACCACGTCCACCACCCAGAACCTTAGGGCGCAACTTACTCACCACATGCTGAAGGAACAGCATCTGACCGTCACTCACAGCGGGCACATTTTTCTTGGCTGTTGCGTGACCCGCATAGAAACGTGAGGCATTACCAAACTCTTTAAGGTCGTCCATGACCGCAACCTGGCTGGCCTTCCAATCGGAACCATAAGGCGGGTTTGACATGCAGTAATCAAAGGTTACATCTGCGAATTTGTCATCCGCCAGGGTATCACCCAGCTGAATATTCTTGGGGTCCTGACCTTTAACCAGCAGGTCTGATTTGCAGACGGCATACGACTGGTCGTTAATCTCCTGCCCGTAGAGACTCAATTCGGCGTCGGGGTTAAGGCCGGGCTTCTCGGGAGTACCGACAAGATGCTCTTCGGCAATGGACAACATGCCGCCCGTTCCAGCTGTCGGATCATAAATCGAACGAATCGCGCCCTGAGCGCTAAGAGCCTCATCATCACCAGCGAAAACAAGATCTACTAGCAGGCGGATAGCGTCGCGCGGAGTAAAGTGCTCACCGGGTGCCTCATTGGAAGATTCGTTGAAGGTACGGATGAGGTACTCATAGAGGTCACCCATCTCGGCGTTAGTCACCTTCTGCGGGTGCAGGTCGATATCAGCAAACCGCTTAACCACAAGGTAGAGAACATCTTTTTCTGCCATCGTGCTAATTTCTTCGGCGAACTTAAAGCGTTCAAAGACATCCATATTGGCAGAGAAGCTAGTAATGTACTGCTTCAGATTTTCCTCAAGACCGGCCGGGTCGCCCAGCAGAGTCCTCAGAGTCCAGGGGCTGGTGTTATAGAAAGGAAGGCTGGTTTTACGCTGTACCTGTGCGCTCAACAAGTCCGGGTTATGGCCGAACTGCTCAACCAGAGGAACGATAACGTCTTTGTGTTCCTCGAGAACGCAGTCCAGACGGCGCAGAATCGTCATAGGCAAGATGACATTACCGTACTGTTTCGCCTTATACGGGCCGCGCAAGATATCAGCGGTGCCCCAGATAAACGAGCCCAAGTCGCTCATGTATATCTTCTTTCATCTGATAAACGAATATTAGTTCGATAATACCAGGCAATGGTAAGTAAAATGACACAGCTAATCATATTCAGGCGATTAAAATCTAACCCCCTATATTTTGTGGATTCTTACTGGTCAGGAAAACTTCTGAACCCGAATTTACCCATTGAAACTAACGAGAGAAAACAGAAATGGGGAGCTATTTTAAAGCGGTGCTCCCCGCAGTCGTCTCACCGTGAGCGGTCTCTCGCCGAACCTGAACGTAGCCTGTGAACTGTGGTACCCTACTAGAAGCACAAAACCTTTAAATCCGTCCCGTGAGGCGGGGAAGGAGACGGCTATGCCTGGGTCAACTGTACCCACATCCGGCGCGAATCAGGGGCGAAATCTAACCGCAGCCCCCCATTCGGCAACCCCTCAAAGCACCTCCGAGGACGCGACCACCGTCGGCCGCACCATCCTCAGCGAGGACGAAATCCGCCGCGCCCTCACCCGCATCGCCTACGAAATTATTGAAACCAATAAAGGCGTAGAAAACCTCGTACTCATCGGCATCCGCTCCCGCGGCGTGCCCCTCGCCGTACGACTCGCCGCACGCATCCAAGCCATCGAGCCGAACTTCAACGCAGAAACACGAATCGGCGCCCTGGACATCACCGCCTACCGCGACGACCAGCGAACCGGTGGCACCACCTCCCTAGAAACCGCAGGGGAAAGCATCATGCCCACCATCGGCATTGAAGGCAAAACCGTAGTCCTCGTTGACGACGTCCTCTACTCCGGCCGCACCGTACGCGCCGCCCTCGACGCACTCAACGCCCACGGACGACCCGCCCTCGTACGCCTGGCAGTCCTCGTAGACCGCGGACACCGGCAACTACCCATCCGCGCCGACCACGTGGGCAAAAACCTGCCCACCAGCGCCAGCGAAACCGTGCGCGTCGTACTGACTGAAACCGACAACGCAACAGACCGAGTTGACATTATCCAGCTGGGAGGGCTCTCATGAAGCATCTGCTCGACACCCGCGAACTAACCCGCGAAGAAGCCATCGAAATCCTTGACGTCGCCGACTACATGGCGCAGGTCAAAGCCGAAAACCGCACCCTCAACGTGCTCAACGGCAAGACCGTCGTCAACCTCTTCTTCGAGGACTCCACCCGTACCCGCCTCTCCTTCGAAGCCGCGGAGAAGCGCCTGGGCGCCGCCGTCACCAACTTCTCCGCTTCTGGCTCCTCCGTGTCTAAGGGCGAGTCGCTCAAGGACACCGCGCAGACCCTCAAGGCGATTGCCGCGGATGCGTTCGTGATCCGCCACTCGGCATCCGGCGCACCGCAGCGTCTCGCCGAGGCAGGCTGGACCGACATCCCCGTACTCAACGCGGGCGACGGCACCCACGCGCACCCCACCCAGGCACTGCTCGACGCCGTCTCCCTGCGCCAGTACAAGGCAGAACGCGACGGCCTCGACAGCCCCCGCGGCACCGACCTGTCCGGCATGCGCGTGCTCATCGTCGGCGACATCCTGCACTCGCGCGTGGCACGCTCCAACCTCTGGCTGCTGCACACCCTCGGCGCGCAGGTCGTCTTCGTCGCACCGCCGACCCTGCTGCCGCTGAACACCGCCTCCTGGGTTGAAGAAGCCGGCCTGGAAATCTTCCACGACTTCGACGAAGCCATCGCCACCAACCCCGACGCCGTCATGCTGCTGCGCATCCAGAAGGAACGCATGAACGCCGCGTACTTCCCCTCCGCCGAGGAGTACACCGAGCTGTGGGGCCTGACCGCCGAACGCTTCGCAACCCTGCAGGCGCAGCCGCAGCCGGTCGCAATCCTGCACCCGGGCCCCATGAACCGCGGCCTGGAAATCTGCACCGAAGCCGCCGACGCCACCAACTCCTGGGTCCTGCGCCAGGTCAGCAACGGCGTGGCGCTCCGCATGGCGGTGCTCTACCTGCTTCTGACCGACGGCTCCAGCGCCAAGCTCTACGCCGGCGACGAATCCTAAACGACCTTCCTAACGAGAGGAACCAACACCATGAGCAAGTACCTGATCAAGGGCGCAAGCCTCTACGGCGAAAAGGTCGCCGACATCCTCATCGAGGACGGCGTGATTAGCCGCATCGCAGAGAACATCGACGCCGCAGACGCACAGGTCGTCGAGGCGGCAGGCCAGGTGGCGCTGCCCGGCCTGGTCGACATCCACACCCACCTGCGTCAGCCCGGCTACGAAGCATCCGAAACCGTTGAGACCGGCACCCGCGCAGCAGCCCTGGGCGGCTACACCGCAGTGTTCGCCATGGCAAACTCCATGCCCGTGGCAGACACCGCCGCAGTCGTTGAGCAGGTTGACCGCCTCGGCAAGGAATCCGCATGGTGCCGCGTGCAGCCCATCGGCGCAGTGACCGTGGGTCTGAAGGGCGAGCGCCTCTCCGACATTGGCGGCATGGCGAACTCCACCGCGAACGTGCGTGTGTTCTCCGACGACGGTATGTGCGTATACGACCCCGCCGTGATGCGCCGCGCCCTCGAATACGTCAAGACCTTCGACGGCGTTATTGCGCAGCACGCGCAGGAGCCGCGCCTGACCGAGGGCGCCCAGATGAACGAAGGTAAGGTGTCCGCTGACCTGGGTCTGGCCGGCTGGCCCGCCGTCGCTGAAGAGGCAATCATCGCCCGCGACGTGCTGCTGGCTGAGCACCTGGACTCCAAGCTGCACATCTGCCACCTGTCCACCAAGGGCTCCATTGAGGTTGTGCGCTGGGCTAAGTCCCGCGGCGTGAAGGTGACCGCGGAGGCAACCCCGCACCACCTGCTGCTCACCGACGAGACCGCACGCACCTACGACCCG
>CALGXU010000329.1 GCA_937935205.1 uncultured Rothia sp. | reverse complement strand
CTCTTTCGCCCTAAGAGGCTACCCGCCGACCATGTTATGAAATATTTTTAGCCTGCCAGGCGTGCAGCCAGGTAGGACTTCACCTGATCCAGAGCCACACGCTCCTGGTTCATGGTGTCGCGCTCGCGGATGGTCACAGCCTGATCCTCGAGAGTGTCAAAGTCCACGGTGATGCAGAACGGGGTACCGATCTCATCCTGGCGGCGGTAACGGCGACCAATAGCGCCCGCCTCGTCGTAGTCCACGTTCCACAGGCCACGCAGCTCATTCGCCAGCTTAGTAGCCGGCTCGGACAGCTCAGCCTTCTTCGACAGCGGCAGAACAGCAGCCTTCACCGGCGCCAGGCGCGGGTCAAGCTTCAGCACAACGCGCTTATCCACGCCACCCTTAGTGTTCGGTGCCTCATCCTCGACGTACGCGTCAACAAGGAACGCCATCATGGAGCGGGTCAGACCGAAGGACGGCTCAATCACGTACGGCACGTAACGCTCACCAGTAGCCTGATCGAAGTACTCAAGCTTCGCGTTAGAGTGCTCATTGTGCACACCCAGGTCGTAATCGGTACGGTTCGCAACGCCCATCAGCTCGCCCCACTCGGAACCCTGGAAGCCGAAGCGGTATTCAACGTCAATAGTGCCAGCCGAGTAGTGTGCACGCTCCTCCTTGGGAACGTCGAAGCGGCGCATGTTATCCGGGTTAATACCCAGGTCAACGAACCAGTTCCAGCAGTCCTCAACCCACTCGTTGAAGTACTTATCAGCGTCATCCGGGTGCACGAAGTACTCGATTTCCATCTGCTCGAACTCACGAGTACGGAAAATGAAGTTACCGGGAGTGATCTCGTTACGGAACGACTTACCAATCTGGCCAATACCGAACGGAGGGCGCTTGCGGGAGGCGGTGACCACATTGTTAAAGTTCACGAAAATACCCTGAGCGGTCTCCGGGCGCAGGAAGTGCAGACCCTCCTCATTATCCACCGGGCCCAGGTAGGTCTTCATCAGACCGGAGAAGTTCTGCGGCTCAGTCCACTCGCCACGGGTGCCGCAGTTCGGGCAAGCAATCTCTTCCATGCCCTCGGCGGGGCGGCCCTTCTTCGCCTCGAAGTTCTCCAGCAGGTGATCCTGACGCAGGCGCTTGTGGCAGGAGAGGCACTCGACCAACGGGTCGGTGAAGGTCGCGACGTGGCCGGAGGCCTCCCACACCGCGCGGGGCAGGATGACGGAGGAGTCCAGGCCGACCATGTCCGCGCGGGAACGGACGAAACGCTGCCACCACTGCTGGCGGATGTTTTCCTTCAGCTCTGCACCGAGGGGGCCGTAGTCCCATGCGGAGCGGGAACCGCCGTAAATTTCACCGGCCTGGAAAACAAAGCCGCGGCGCTTTGCGAGCGCAATAACGTTATCGAGGGTGGACTTTTCAGCCATAGTTACTCCTTCTGCCCCGCCACCGGCTGTGGCGTGCGTGAGTTCGGGTTGATGGGGGCGCTACCCAGAGCGGGTCGCCCGTATTCGCGCTCATCGGCGCAATATGCACACTTTTTGATGCAAGACACTAGGGTACCATCACCACCCCACCCCTGGGTATGCCTGCCCGACCCACCACTCCCCCATTTTTGCCGGACGCCAGGATGCACCCGGCGGGATAAACTAGGAAACATGGAAGAAATTTTTATTCGCGACGACATGATCCGCCTCGGCCAGTTCCTCAAGCTCGCCAACCTCGTAGAGGACGGCGCGCAGGCACGCGAGGTCATTCAGCACGGCCTGGTCAAGGTCAACGGCAACATTGAGGAAGCACGCGGCAAGCAGCTGCACCCCGGCGACACCGTCACCTTTAACGGTGTGACCGTGAAGGTCTCGCACGAGGGCTAGTAGCACCTGATTACACTTTTGGGGTCTGGGAACGGTAAGCGGCGGAATCTGGAGGGACGGTGCTCGTCCTCGTTCCTACAGGGAACCCGCCCTCGCTTCGCTTCGGGCACCCTGATGTCACTACGGACGACACCGCCCCTCCGCGCAACGCGCCAAGCCTAGCCGGAGCGCAGGGTAGCTATACCCTCCGGAAGCGACATCAGGGTACCCTCTCGGGTGCTCTCCGCAGCGAAGCAAGGAGAGAGCGGAGCGCCCGAGAGGGTGGGTTCCCCTGTAGGAGCGGAGGAAGGGTATAGCGTCCCACCCACCCAGCCCCTGTAGGAACGAGGACGAATACCGCTTTCCGCGCGAAAGCAAAAGCTCAACGTAAAGCCCCCGAGTCTAATG
>CALGXU010000328.1 GCA_937935205.1 uncultured Rothia sp. | reverse complement strand
TACCTTCGCTTACGCTAAGCACTCCTCTTAACCTTCCAGCACCGGGCAGGCGTCAGCCCCTATACTTCACCTTTCGGTTTTGCAGAGACCTGTGTTTTTGTTAAACAGTCGCTTGGGCCTATTCACTGCGGCCTACTCTCGTAGGCACCCCTTCTCCCGAAGTTACGGGGTCATTTTGCCGAGTTCCTTAACGATGGTTCTCTCGCTCACCTTAGAATTCTCTTCCCAACTACCTGTGTCGGTTTGCGGTACGGGCACCTCTTATCTCGATAGCGGCTTTTCTTGAGAGTTTGGCTTCATTGACTTCGCTACTTTAATTTCGCTCCCCATCACACTTCAGTCTTATGAGCAGCGGATTTGCCTACTACTCAACCTTTGTGCTTAGACGTCCTATTCCATCAGGACGATCAATTAGCCTCCTCTGTCCCCACTTCTCTCAATCGATATTTGGTGGTACAGGAATTTCTACCTGTTGTCCATCGGCTTCACCTGTCGGCTTCACCTTAGGTCCCGACTTACCCAGAGCGGACGAGCCTTCCTCTGGAAACCTTAGTCTTTCGGTGGATAGGATTCTCACCTATCTTTCGCTACTCACACCGGCATTCTCACTTCTAACCTCTCCACCTCGCCTTACAGCTCGGCTTCTACGATGTTAGAACGCTCTCCTACCATATAACATTAGTTATATCCGCAGCTTCGGTTGTATGTTTAGCCCCGGTACATTTTCGGCGCGATGTCACTCGACCAGTGAGCTATTACGCACTCTTTAAATGGTGGCTGCTTCTAAGCCAACATCCTGGTTGTCTGTGCATCATCACATCCTTTTCCACTTAACATACAATTTGGGACCTTAGCTGGCGGTCTGGGCTGTTTCCCTTTCGACTACGAACCTTATCACCCGCAGTCTGACTCCCGTTGATATTTATCTGGCATTCGGAGTTTGTCTGAATTCGGTAACCCGGGATGGGCCCCTAGTCCAAACAGTGCTCTACCTCCAGTAAACTCACAACGAGGCTAGCCCTAAAGCTATTTCGGAGAGAACCAGCTATTTCCAAGTTCGATTGGAATTTCTCCGCTACCCACAGCTCATCCAAACACTTTTCAACGTGTCCTGGTTCGGTCCTCCATTCAGTGTTACCTAAACTTCAACCTGGCCATGGGTAGATCACTTGGTTTCGGGTCTACTCCATCATACTATTTCGCCCTATTAAGACTCGCTTTCGCTTCGGCTCCATGTCTTCCACTTAACCTCGCATGATAAAGTAACTCGCCGGTTCATTCTACAAAAGGCACGCCATCACCCCCTAAAGGGCTCTGACTACTTGTAAGCACACGGTTTCAGGTTCTCTTTCACTCCCCTCCCGGGGTTCTTTTCACCTTTCCCTCACGGTACTGGTTCACTATCGGTCACTAGGTAGTATTTAGCCTTACCAGATGGTCCTGGTAGATTCCGACGGAATTCCTCGTGTTCCGCCGTACTCAGGTGCTCTCTCACGCCAACTTAGCATTTCGTATACAGGACTTTTACCTTCTACGGTCTAACTTTCCAGCTAGTTCTACTATACTTTATCATACGCTTTGTTGAGAGTCCTACAACCCCAATATGCAAGCACATTGGTTTGGGCTCTTTCCCTTTCGCTCGCCGCTACTTAGGAAATCGATTTTTCTTTCTCTTCCTGCAGGTACTTAGATGTTTCAGTTCCCTGCGTTACCTCGCTTTCGCGTACCGCCCTTTTAAAAGCGGTGGGTTCCCCCATTCGGATATCTACGGATCTTTGCTTACTTACAGCTCCCCGTAGCATTTCGTCGTTTGTCACGTCCTTCTTCGGCTCCTAGTGCCAAGGCATCCTCCGTGCGCCCTTTACTACTTAATCGTGTGTAGCTTTTACGCTTCGTTCTTCTTCCTTGAACTCTTGTGAATAAGTTTTACAACTTACTTACTTTTTTCTCGGTTTTGTAAATCTGTTTCTTTACTTATAGAAAATTATCTTTGATCTAATATATATATTCAGTTTTCATTGTGCTTGAGTATTCCTTGAACACTCAAAACTAAACGAATTATCAACGTATTCCTTATCCTTAGAAAGGAGGTGATCCAGCCGCACCTTCCGATACGGCTACCTTGTTA
>CALGXU010000327.1 GCA_937935205.1 uncultured Rothia sp. | reverse complement strand
GAGCACGAGCAGCTCAGCACTTTCAGAAGAAGCGAACGCTCGTTCTACGTTCTCTTCCCCGGCAGCTGCACAAGCTTCACCGGCAGCCGCGCCAGATACAGCGCGCTCAGCCAGCGCGGTCAAGCTCATCATGCCGTACACCGGTACCGACCAGGCAAAACCCAGAGCGCGCGCAGTAACGATACCGGCGCGCAGGCCCGTAAAAGGTCCCGGACCGGTACCGGTCAGAATCGCATCCAAATCTTCGCCGCGCACGCCAGCGTCCTGCAGAGCAGCCTGCGCGTAGGGGCCCATCACCTCAGCGTGGGAGCGGGTATCTTCGCTCTCGTAGCGGGCGAGGATTTCGAAGGACGCACCGGCTTCGGAGCCGTGCACACGGGCGAGCGCCACAGATGCGGTGGCGGATGAATCAAGGGCAAGTACTAGCACCCTATCATTCTAACGCGCGGGCTCTAGGCGCTCTGCAGGGCCTCTTTCAGAGCATCGAACGCGTGCTCCCAGCGGGGGCCGAAGGCGCGCACCCGCAGCAGGCGAGGTTCGGGGGTGTCCGCCTCTTCGTCGCTTTCGTCGTCTTCGTCGTCCCAGCTGAACTCTTCGGCACCCGAGTAGGCGAAGCGCGCATCCGCGCCGGTCAGGCGGGTGAAGTCCAGCTCCAGGCGAGAATCGCTCAGATGCTCAGCCTTATCGCGACCCCACTCAATGACGGTCACAGAGCGCGGCAGGGAGAACTCCAGATCCAGGTCGTCGAGCTCCTCAGCACTGGAGAGGCGGTAGGCGTCCACGTGTACCAAGTCGGGGCCGCCGGGACGGGGGCCATCCGGCAGGTTCGGATGCACGCGCGAGAGCACGAAAGTCGGTGAGATAACGCCCTCGCGCACGCCCAGGCCCTCACCCAGAGAACGGGTGAACGTGGTCTTGCCCGCGCCGAGCTCGCCCGAGAGTAGGAGCACGTCCCCGGCGTTCAGATGCTGCGCCAGGGTGAGCGCCAGGCGGCGGGTATGGTCGGGGCCGGTCACATCCAGGTCGAGGATGGCAGAAATGTACTCAGCGCTCATTAGCCCTCCTGCTCCCAACCGGTGCCCCAGAGCTCGTTCAGTTCAGCTTCAACCCAGGAGCCGCCAACGTAGAGGCGCTCCACGCGGGGCGAAATGCGGGTCACGATTTCGTAGTTAATGGTCTGCGCGGCATCCGCCCACTCTTCCACGGGCGGGTTCTCACCGGCACCAAAAAGGATGGCGGGGGCACCCAGGTAACCCAGGGCGGGGTCGCTCAGGCCGGGTTCGCCCAGGTCAACGACCATCTGATCCATGGCGATGCGGCCGACCACGCGGTAGGTCTTACCCTCCGCATTATTGGGCACGGAGCCGTTCTGTGCGTCCTGCGCGTTCTGCGCGCCCGGGTAGATGCGCACCGGCGCGTTCTCCCCAATACGAGGCACGCCGTCAGCGTAGCCGAGCGGCACCAGCGCCAGGGTGGTCGGCTTTTCGGTGTGGTAGCGCAGACCGTAGGAAACACCCTGACCTGCAGGAACTTCCTTCACGGCGGCAATGTAGCTACCCACCGTCATGACGGGCTTGAGACCCAGGTCCTCAGCGGTGACCTCCGGCAGCGGGGAAAGACCGTAGAGAGCTAAACCGCAACGCACGCCGTCACCGAGCAGACGCTCCTCCGCATCCCAGCCCTCCAGCGAGGCGGTCAGGGTCGCCGGAGAGTTCGCCAGATGCACCATCTTCGGGTCCAGGCCAGCCTCACGCGCCTGAGCCACAAAAGTATCCAGGGCATCGAGCTGCTGAGCAGTCTCGGAGCGGATCGGCTCATCCGCAACCGCCAGGTGGCTAAAAATACCCTCAACCGTAATCAGCCCAGAGTCCTCCAGGGAAGCGGCGCGAGCCACCAGCGCAGGCCAATCCGCAGCGGTAGCACCGTTACGACCCAGACCGGTATCAGCCTTCAGATGCACGATAGCGCGCTCGCCGGTGCGTTCAGCGGCGGCGGCTACCGCCTCCAGGTCCCAACCGGAAACCCCCAGACGAATCTTCTCCTGCAGAGCCGCCTCAAAATCGGTGGAGGGAGTGTGCAGCCACGCCATGAGCGGCGCATCAATACCGTCAGCACGCAGTTCCAGCGCCTCGTTCACGTGCACCAGACCCAGCAGGTCAGCACCGGCGGCAATAGCCGAACGCGCCACCGGGTACGCGCCGTGACCGTACGCATCTGCCTTAATCACTGCAATGAGCGCGCGGTCGCCAATCAATTCCTTGAGTCGGCGCACATTATGTTCCAGCGCATCAAGGTCAATCGTGGCGCTTCGTTCTACCTGGCCGGGTGTACACGGCGGGCAGTAGAGCGGTTCGGCAGGCTGCTGAGGGTGAGTCATGGTCCTTCACGGTCCTTCTGGCGGGCGGGTACTACAGGCTGCGCTTGGGCAGCCTCTCTTCTACTAAATTCTAGACCGCCCGGTGTGCGAAAGTCCTGTCGCGCTACACTAGGTCAGGTACACCTTTGAGAGAGGAAAGCATCGATGAGCACTCTGCCGCCGGTTCGGACGGTTCACGTGTATTCCATGCACACCGACCCTTTTGCGCAGCCCGGTAGCGGAGATGCAGGCGGCATGAACGTCTATATTGCCCGGTCGGTGCACGCCATGCTGGAGCTGGATCCCGAGCTGCGGGTTGAGGTTTTCACGCTGGACCGCGGTGAGGCGCTCCCGGCTGATTCGCCGTTCCGTCAGCCTCCTCAGCCCGGCGAGCGCATTGTGCGCCACAGCCTTGATCTTCCGTCCGCTCGTGGTCTTTCGAAGAACGAGTTGGCTACGGTCACCGATGATTTTGCGCAGGCGTGCGTGGAGCAAGCACTGTACACCCCGGATATTATTCACGCCCACTATTGGCTGTCGGGTCAGGCTGCGGCTCGTGCATCCCAGCTGTGGTCGGCTCAGGGCATTGGTTTCCCGGTTCCCGTTCTTTTTACTCCGCATACGACCGCTGCCGCCAAGGATGCGCGCCGCGGCGAAGGTGAGGCGCCCGAGCCTGAGGAGCGCTATGCCGCCGAGCGTCTGATGAGTAGCTCCGCGAGCCGGGTGATTGTGAATACTCCCCTGGAGGCGCAGCAGATGGGCGAGTACTACGGTACGGACGCGCAGAAGCTTGCCATTATCCCGCCGGGTGTTGACACCTCGATTTTCCATACGATTCCTGGCGTGCATCCGCTCAATGACACCTCGGAGACCCGTTGCCGCATTGTTTTTGCCGGCAGGCCTCAGCCGTTGAAGGGCCCGCATCTGCTGGTGGAGGCGCTCGCGCTACTCCCCGATGATTTGCGGGTGGACGTGGATATTATTGGTCGTTCCGATTCGGATTATGAGCGCCGCCTGCTGCAGCGTGCGGCTGAGCTGGGTGTGGCAGATCGGGTGCATTTGAAGGATCCGGTTCCTGCGTCTGAGCTGGCGAATATTTTCCGCGCCGCCGATATTGTGGCGTCCCCGTCCTCATCTGAAACGTTCGGGTTGGTGGCTCTGGAGGCGCAGGCGTGCGGCGCGGCGGTGCTCGCTACGGATGCTGACGGTCTGCGCTATGCGGTGGAGAACCACCGTACGGGCCTGCTGGTGGCGCCTCGTACTCCGCAGCGTTGGGCTGCGGCTATTGAGCGTCTGGTGCGTGCCCCGTACCTGCGTCATTCGTTGGGTGCAAACGCCGCGGCGCGTGCCCGCACGATGGGTTGGGATCAGACGGCGCGTAAGACCCTTGAAGCTTATGCCGAGGTACGTCAGGGTATCTCGCAGTAATGTATTTTTCACGTTGTGAGGAGTTTTAATGTCTTTCTCCATGAGCCGCGATGAGTTCGCCGCATACCTGGATTCGGTGCGTATTACCGGTGAGGTGGCGACCCCCCGCGAGAATAATCTGGACCATATTCAGGGTTTTCTTGATGGTAATGAGCACCTTGAGTTTGGTGTGCAGTGGACCCGCGAGTGGGATTACGATTCGGTGTTTGAGGTGATGGTCCGCCGCGCGGGTCTGAACCCGGACCGTTCGCATACTCACGGTCAGGACACTATCGGCGCTGAGCAGTGCATCAGCGCATTGGAGGAGTACGCCCGTATCTTTGGCGAGGCGGTGCGTGCGGGTTCTCGTATTCTGTTTGCGACCGGCCACCCGGCGGGTCTGTTCCCCATGTATGCGGTGATGGCTGCGGCGGCGAAGGCTGCCGGTGCTGAGGTTCTTCAGATCGAGGAGGGCGAGCGTTTCCTGGACGGTGATGTCCGCCAGATTATGGATGTCGTGATGTTTGAGCAGTACGGCAATCTGCAGCATACGCATTTCCCTGGCCCGATGCGCATCGCACTGGATCAGTTGAAGGCGCGCAGTGTGACTCCGGATCTGGTGGTTTCGGATCACGGTATGGCTGGTTATGCTTCTTCGACCTGTAAGTTGCTGACGATTGGCATTGCGGATTGTAATGATCCGGGTCTGTTTGTGGCGGCTGAGCAGGGGGATCTGCCGGTGTGTGTGCCGATGGACGATAACGTTCCGCCGCGTCGTTATGAGCCGATGATTGATTTCATTTTGGATTGTGCGGGGCTTGAGCGTCCTTAGTGTCCCTTCTGCACCCTGTGTTTAGGGTTTGGGGTCTTCGGGGCTTGTCTTTTATCTGTCAGTTATTGTTTACAGGCGTGTGAAATATGCTGATGGTTTTGGGGTTTCCTAGCTCCACTAGGCATTCTTCTCGAAGGCCCTTATTCTTTTCTTTTCCTGTGATTGATTTCATCACACCGGAGCAACTTTGCGGCTTCATTCTTCGAGACTGAAGACCCCCGACCCCGTAGAATAGTTTACGGAACACGTTTATGCGCGCTGTGCGCTCATGTAACGCTCCATTAGGCGCCTTACCAGCGCTTTTACCGTAATCTCTGCCATTATTCACTCAGCAAGATTAGGGGTTCACTCATTCATCAGGATAAAGACTAGGACACGTCTCCCTTACACCGATAATTAGGGGTAAATGTGCCTATTCGCCGCTCTCAGTCCATAACACAGGACAAATTCCCGGGGAAGATTACACCGTTGAAAGTACAAGATCGTCTTAAAAAAATGTGGGGTTCAGACTTCGTCATCAAGCGAAGCTGGCATCCCAAGGTTCAGCGTGCCCTTTACTTTGGCGATTTTCTCGCCATTGCTATTGCGGTTATCGCTGCGCATCTGATTCGTTTCGGGTGGGAGAATGCTGACCTGCCCTACGTGAACGTTTGGCCTATTAACGTCCTCGATGGCCGCGTGCCCGCGATGGACTATATCTTCTTGGGTATTGGCCTGACCGTTGGTTGGTGGTTTATCCTCCAGGTGAATGGTTCCCGCAGCCTGCGCATCATGGGTTTCGGTACTGAGGAGTACCGCCTCATTACTCGCGGCAGCACCTATTTCTTCTGTCTGCTGATTATTGTGGCGTTCTTCCTCAAGGTTGACGTCACCCGCATGTACCTGCTGATTGCTTACCCGCTGGGTCTGTTCTTCCTGCTGACGGAGCGTTGGGTTATTCGTCAGGGCTTGGTGCGTTCGCGTACTCGCGGTCGCGCGTTGACTCGCGTCATGATTATTTCCGATGTGACGACCGGTCAGCACCTGTACAAGAACTTGAAGGATGTGGTTGCTTCCGGCCTGTCCCCCGCTGCGTTCTACCTGCCCGGTTTCACTCCCGGTACTACTGTTGCTGGCGCGCCGATTCCGGTGCTTGGTTACAGCACTTCTCCGGCTGACATTATGGAAGCCATCCGCGAGAACGATATTCACATGGTTGCTGTGACGAATGGTCACCACTTGAGCCCGGATCAGGTTCGTCTGCTGGGTTGGAAGCTTGCTGATGCGCATATTTCGCTGATTATGGCTCCTGCGACGACCGATATTGCTGGTCCGCGTATGCACATGCAGCCGCTGAATGGTCTGCCGCTGGTGCACGTGTCGACTCCGCGTATTACCGGCCTGTCGGCGTTCTTCAAGCGCACTGTGGATGTTGTATCTTCGGGTCTGGGTTTGATTCTGCTGTCTCCGCTGTTCCTGGTGGTGGCGTTGCTGGTCAAGCGTGATGGCGGTCCGGTCTTCTTCCTGCAGAACCGTGTGGGTCTGAACGGTGAAATGTTCAAGATGGTGAAGTTCCGTTCGATGCGTACTGACGCCGAAGAGGTTAAGAAGCGCCTCATGGCTCAGAACGAGGGTAATGGTGTGCTCTTCAAGATGAAGGACGACCCGCGTATTACCCCCATTGGCAAGTTCATCCGTAAGTACTCGATTGATGAGCTGCCTCAGCTATGGAACGTGTTCATTGGCGATATGTCGCTGGTGGGTCCGCGTCCTCCGCTGGTTGAGGAAGTTGAGCAGTACGAGGATATTGCGTACCGCCGCCTGCTGGTGAAGCCGGGTATTACCGGTCTGTGGCAGGTTTCGGGCCGTAGTGACCTTTCATGGGAAGAGTCGGTTCGTCTGGATCTCTACTATGTTGAGAACTGGTCTCTTACCGGTGACCTGATTATTCTTCTGCGTACTGTCCGTGCGGTTTTCGCTAAGGAAGGCGCGTACTAAGAAGAGTCGGGGGTTTCTCCCACTGGTATATATGCCGTTTTGAAGACGCTGCTCCGGCACAGGCAGCTTGGCATCATCCATTGATATAAACGCATAAGAAGGGGCGTGAATCCATTTCCGGTGGATTCACGCCCCTTCCTTTGTGCCTTCTGCCTAGAGTTCTTTGAGAGACGCTCTAGGGTTCCTTAAAGGGCATTAGGCGGGAGGCGTACTGGGCGCCTCTGCCCTATTCGGCGATGAGTCGCGCGATGACTTCGGGGAGCATCTCCGCGACGCGGGTTGCCGGGGCGGGGCCCAGCAGAGCATCCTTGACGCTTCCGGTGGCGCTGGCGCGTGCGGCTTCACCGTGCAGGTAGACTGCGAGCGCACCGATGGAGGCGAAGGTGCAGCCTTCCAGGGCTTCTCCGCGGGCCTCGAAGGCGGCTACGGTTTGGGCGAGCAGGGCGCCGTAGATACCGGTAAGGGTGTCGCCGCTGCCTGCGGTGGCGAGCCAGGGGCTTCCTCCGGCAACGCTGTAGGTGGCGCCGTTGGGTGCCGCAATGAGCGTGTAGCCGCCTTTGAGCATGACGGTGGCTCCGGAAAGTTCGGAGGCGGAACGCGCCCAGCGGAAGGGCTCTGCGTCAATGTCCTTGCGGCTGGGTACGATGGCGTCGCCCAGGTGCTTTTTCCAGGTTTCGGGAGCGAGTTCGTACACGATGCGCAGGAACCGTTCGAGTTCTGCCGCGTGCGGGGTAAGGATCTTGTGGGGCCCGAGGTGCTTACCGGTTGCCATGTATTCTGCCGCCAGGTCGCAGGCACCGGCGTCGAGGATGGCGGGTTCGGGCGAGTGGAGCAGGTAGCGGTTCTTATCCAGCGAGTCGTGGCTAGAGCCGGAGCCGCCGGCCCACACGGTGACCCTCTGCAGGGCGGGTGCGCCGCTGAAGTAGACGGTTTCGGGGTTGTGGGCGATCATGAGCTGGCGCAGCTCGTGGGAGTTGGCGCCGAAGCGGACCATGCCAACGCCGGTGTTGAGGGCGGCGCGCACACTCATGAGGGCTGCGCCGGGGTATTCGAGGCTTCCGGTGAGCATGCCGAGTACGCCGCGGGTGTACTTGTGGGAGTGCTCGTCGGGGATTTCGATGAGTTCGCGGTAGTCTTCGCGTTCGAGAACGCGCAGGGCGGGCTTGTGGGCGTCGAGGGCTTCGGGTACGCCCAGGTCGTAGAGTTTGATGTCTCCGGAGTGGACGCTGTGGCTGGTGCCTGCCGGTAGCTTGTGGCCGATGAAGGTGACGGTGCGGTCGGCGCGCAACGAGGGCTCGTGCACAGTTCCGCGGTTGTTGTCGACTCCGGAGGGGGTGTCGACGGCGAGGACTGCGCCGAGCTTACCGTCGAGCTGCGCGGCACGAAGTACACCCAGGTATTCGCCAGCGCTACCGCGTACGGCGCCGCTGGAACCGGTTCCGAGGATGCCGTCGATGGTCAGATCGTAGCTACCAAGGTGTTCGAGGGTGCGTTCGGGGTCGAGCACGCGGGTGCCTTCGCCGCCTTCGCGGGCGATGAGTTCGAGGTTCTTTTCGCTGGGGTCGAAGATGACTGCGTCAACGTGGTGTCCCTTGGCGCTGAGGCGGGCGCCAGCGTAGATGGTGTCTGCGCCGTTGTTGCCCGGGCCGATGAGCAGCAGGATTTTTGCTGTGTCTTTGCCGTGGAGCAACTCCTGTGCTTCGGCTGCGACGGCGTCTGCGGCGCGTTGCATGAGGTATCCGTCGTAGTCGGCGGCTTCGATGTAGGGCTTTTCTGCTTCGCGTACCTGGGAAGCAGTGTAGATGAGCTTCATTGCTGTCTCCTTGAGTGGCACCGTGCGGGCCTTAGGGGTCACCGATATGGTGTTGATGTGGCTCTGCGTTAGTTTTCGTCGGTATCGTCACCAGCGATAACGCTGAGTCGGTAGCTTTCGGGATTGAACTTTTGCAGATGCGCCAGTTCTGCGTCGCTGAGGTATTCGGCGGTTGCGATGGCGATAGCCATGGGTTCGTCGTGGGTCAGCGAGAGGTGGATGCGGTTGATGCCGAGTTCTTTGGCTCGGCGGGCGATGGTGCCTTCAATGATGAGGTAGGGCTGGCCGCTTTCGGCAGTGGCAACTTCGCAGTCTTGCCAGTTGAGTCCGGCGGGTGCTCCGAGTACTTTTGCGACGGCTTCTTTGGCGGCAAATCGTACGGCTTGGGAGCGTACGTTCCGGGTGCGTTCATTGGGGGTGAAGACGCGGCGGACGAAGGCGGGTGTTTCGGTGACAATTCGTTCGAATCGTTCAATGTTGACGGTATCTACGCCGATTCCCATAATCATGAGCTGCACCTTTTACATTAGGGGTGGTGACCGCGTCCTGTTTGCGGTTTCTCTTGTTTTAAGTCTAGCGAGATTCGTTTCTTTTAGGTGGGATGGCGGCAAATATGACGCATAGTTGCTGTCTGTTTCACAGCGTCTATTCTGTTGGTTAATCCACGAATAACCACCCGGGTAAACGACAAGGGCGGTGGTTGAGTTCTCTAAGAACTCAACCACCGCCCTTTCGTTATCGCTGAGGCGATTTCCGAGGATTACTCCAGAGATTTGCTCCAGAGATTTGCTCCAGAGAATTACTCTAGAGATTTACTCCACGGTCACGGACTTTGCGAGGTTACGCGGCTGGTCAACGTCCAGGCCCTTAGCTTCTGCCAATGCGCATGCGAAGATCTGCAGGGGCACGGTTGCCAGCAGGGGCTGCAGTAGCGAGGGGCATGCCGGAACGGTGATGAGGCGGTCTGCGTAGGGCTTGACGGCCTCGTCGCCTTCCTCGGCGATGACGATGGTGAAGGCACCGCGAGCGCGCACTTCCTGAATGTTGGAGACGACCTTGCCGTGCAGGGAGTCGCGACCGTTTGCGGAGGGAACCACTACGATGACCGGCTGGCCTTCATCGATCAGTGCGATGGGGCCGTGCTTGAGCTCGCCTGCTGCGAAGCCTTCAGCGTGGATGTAGGTGATTTCCTTGAGCTTGAGTGCGCCTTCCATTGCTACGGGGAAGCCCACGTGGCGGCCGAGGAAGATCACGGAGGAGGCATCCTTCATTTCGACGCCCAGTTCCTTGACCTGGGTGTCGTTGTCGATGACCTTCTGAATCTTTGCGGGCATGTTCTGCAGCTCGGCGAGGATCGAAGCGATTTCGTCCTTGTACTTGTTGCCGCGCAGCTGTGCCAGGTACAGGCCGAGCAGGTATGCTGCGGTGATCTGTGCCAGGAATGCCTTGGTGGATGCCACTGCGATTTCGGGGCCTGCGTGGGTGTACAGCGCAGCGTCGGATTCGCGGGGCAGGGTCGAGCCGTGGGTGTTGCAGATGGAGATAACCTTTGCGCCCTGTTCGCGTGCGTGGCGTACTGCCATCAGGGTGTCCATGGTTTCGCCGGACTGCGAGAGTGCCACGATGAGGGTCTTCTCGTTCACGATGGGGTCGCGGTAGCGGAACTCGTGTGCGAGCTCAACCTCGGTGGGGATGCGGCACCAGTGCTCGATGGCGTAGCGCGCCACCTGGCCTGCGTATGCTGCGGTACCACATGCGACGACGATGATCTTGTCGATCGAGCGCAACACCGAGTCGTCGATGTTCAGCTCGTCGAGGGTGAGGTTGCCGTTCTCATCCAGGCGGCCCATGAGGGTCTGCTCTACTGCTGCGGGCTGCTCGTGGATTTCCTTCTCCATGAAGGAGTTGTAACCGCCCTTTTCAGCTGCCGCTGCGTCCCATTCGATGTGGAAGGGTTTGCCCTCTGCGGGGTTGCCTTCGAAGTCGATGATGGAGTAGTCGGTGCCGGTGATGGTCACGATCTGGTCCTGACCCATTTCGACGGCTTCCTTGGTGTAGTCAATGAACGCGGAGACGTCCGAGCCGAGGAAGTTCTCGTTCTCGCCCAGGCCGATGACCAGCGGGGAGTTGCGGCGGGTTGCCACAACGCGGTCCGGGTGGTCGGCGTGGATAGCCAGGATGGTGAACGCACCTTCCAAGCGGTTGGATGCAACGCGTACTGCCTCGGTGAGGTCACCGGTACCGAGCTTGTTGTAGATGCTTGCGATGGTTGCTGCAGCTACCTCGGTGTCGGTCTGCGATGCGAACTCTACGCCTTCGGCGAGCAGTTCGGCACGCAGTTCTGCGAAGTTTTCGATAATACCGTTGTGTACGACGGCGAGGCGGCCGTTATCGACAACGTGGGGGTGAGCGTTATTGTCGGTGGGTCCACCGTGGGTTGCCCAACGGGTGTGACCGATACCAATCTGGGTTTCCGGCAGGGGGTTTTCCTTGACCTCGTTTTCGAGGTTCAGGAGCTTGCCTGCCTTCTTACGGAATACGATGCCGTCGGGGCACACGAGTGCCACGCCAGCAGAGTCATAGCCGCGGTATTCCTGGCGGCGCAGACCTTCGAGGACCACATCGTATGCGTTGTGGTCAAACTTGTTACCGTCCGGAGCAGTGTCCAGACCTACATATCCTACGATTCCACACATGCTATAAGTTTATCCCACAAGTATCCGAATATGCGCACGGTGAAATACAGTTATACGTCACGTTTAATGTGGCTTTCCTAGCTTTATTGGGTTTTACCCTTTTCTTCTCATACATTTTTATTTCTCGAAACAAACCGTGGGGCGGGTATTTTCCCCGCGGGCTGAAAGTTCGTACACTTAGATAAATGAGCACCGCACCGTATATTTCTGGCGATGACCGCTTCATGCATCTTGACCGTTCCCGTTGGTCGCACCTAGCCGATGAGATTTCTGTCCCCCTCAGTGCTGAGGAAATTGAGTCTCTCCGAGGCCTGGGTGAAACTGTCGACCTTGAAGAGGTGCAGCGTATTTATCTGCCGGTTTCTCGTCTTCTTAATCTGTATGTAACTGCCGCATCCTCACTGAACCATATGACGAATGATTTTCTGCATGTGTCTCAGCGCCGTGTGCCGTTCATTATTGGTGTGGCGGGTTCTGTTGCGGTGGGTAAGTCGACGACGGCGCGTATTTTGCAGGCGCTTTTGAGCCGTTGGCCGTCTACCCCGAAGGTTCAGCTGGTGACTACGGATGGTTTCTTGTACCCGAATGCGGAGCTGCAGCGTCGCGGTATTATGCACCGGAAGGGTTTTCCGGAGTCCTATGATCGTCGCGCCCTGTTGAATTTTGTGTCTCAGGTAAAGTCTGGCGCTGAGCGTGTGGTGGCACCGAAGTATTCGCATCTGTATTACGACATCATGCCGGATGAGCATATTGAGGTTACGGCTCCGG
>CALGXU010000326.1 GCA_937935205.1 uncultured Rothia sp. | reverse complement strand
CACCTGTTCACATCCGGTTGGGGTCACACTAGGAAAAAAGCCTTGATTCTTCGGAATCAAGGCTTTTTTGTTTATATCTGTCTCTTTCAAGAAAGAGTAAAAGCGAAAAGCCACATGTGTTTCGAAAAGCCACGTTTATGGTGGCTTCTCGAAACACATGTGGCTTCTCAGTGATATAAAGGGGATCTGAATCTACTGTGCCGACGCCTCAGCAGAAGCAGTAGTAGCCTCCGCAGATGCAACACCCTCAGCCGAAGCACTCGGGCTCAGCGACGGAACCGGTGAAGCAGACGCAGTACCCGGAGCACGACGCACCATACGCCACGTGCCGTCCTGGTAATAAGCCACAATCTGACCAGCCACCGGCTTACCAGGGTACTTGAACACCTCGGTCAGCGGCTGCACGCGATCATTGGTCTTGCTGTACACGCCAGCACCCTCAGCACCGTCAATCACCATCTCGGATGCCCACGTGTAGTAGCCGGTGCGGGTGTCCTTGGTCGGGCGGTCAGCGGTCAGCGACAGAACCATCGGACGCTCCGAACCAATAACCCAGCCGCTCTCCGAAGCGTACATGCTCTGGAAGAACTCAGCCACAGTCGAGTAGTCGCCGGTGTGGTCAATGTTCGTGAAGCGGGTACCGTCACCGGTCAGCAGCAGGTAGTTCAGGGTAGCCTGCCAGTATGCGATGAACGCGTGCAGACCCTCAACACTGTTCTCACGTAGCTTCGCCGGCTCAACCGGGATCGCGACGTTGACAGCCTTGTGCTCCTTAGTGCCGGGCTCAAAAGTGCCGGTGGAGGAGTAGTCGGCAAGAACGACCTCACCCTTCATGCTGGGGCCAGGCTCAACGGTGGTGGTTGCCGCTGCGGTGGGGGAGACGGATGCGGTAGTACTCGCGCTCGCGGTCGAAGACTCGGTAGCGGATGCGCTCGCGGTCGCAGATGACTCGGAGGACTTGGAGGAGCAAGCGGCAAGAAGCGCTGCGGTGCCCAGGCCCAGTGCGGTCAGGGCGGTGCGGCGGGTATACATGGTAGACATGGGGCTCTTTCTGAGGTGAATAAAGTATGTGCCGGTATTGAACTAATTCCAGAATATCGCAGGGGAGCGGTCAGCCCAATGTTGTGTGCGCCTCCATCGCGGTAAAAGCGGCGGTAGATGACGAAAAACACGGGACCTAAGGCTCTTGCGCGCCTACGATATGACCGGGGTTCTAAGCGGAGGCGCCGGAGCTACTCGCGCTTGAGCTGGGCGAGCTCGTCGTAAGTTTGGCTGGTTCATTCCGAACCGTCCAGGCACCATCCTGATACTCCAAGATAAAGAAGAACTCATAATCACCAGGGCCGCTACTCAATGAGGCCATGGTGAGTTCCCTACCATCTGTGTAGTGGATCTTTGCTTCCTTGTTGTAACGGCCAGCACTCAGCCAGCGGTACTGCTGCTCGTCAACCTTCTGTGGAGCGTCCTCAGTCAGCTCTGCTGAGAATGGTGCATCAGTGCCGTACACCCAGCCATTGTTCTTCTCGTAAAATTCAACGAAAGGTTCGGCCTTGTAGATATCATTTTGGTTCGTATCCACAACCTTAAGGGGCTCAATATCGCCGGTAATCATCAGGTAATTGAAAGAAGCCAACCAGAACCCAATGGCAGCGTACATACCCTCCGTCGTTTTGGCTTTCATCTCTGCAGGAGGAATAGGCCTGGGCGGGTTCTCCGCCTTCTGCGTGGCGCTTGCCGGAACGTAGGTGCCGCGTGATTCGTAGTTGTTAAACTTCAGTTCACCCTTGTAGGAGCGCTGCGCATCGGCCGTGCTCGGGTCGCTGAGCGGGCGGATATCGCTGGCGCAGGCGGTCAAGGAGGCGAGCGCGGCGGTGGCGGCGATGCCAAAGGCAGCGCGTCGGGTTACGAAGGTAGACATAAGGTACCCTTCAATAGATTATCGGTGTATCTATTTCAGGGTACCTTAGTGCATTTGGGTATGTTTATGATTTCCTCGATATCAAACCTTGGAAAATGCTACAAAAGCTACGTTAGCTAACGAAAAATACCGTTTACTAGGGGAAAGTGTCATCATCTTCCTGCGCTGCAGCTTTCCTATGCTGTAGCTTTCCTGCGCCGGTATTTTGCCGTGCCGCCACTTTCCAGCGCCGCCGCATCCTAAACGTTGAGGCCAGAACCGCTTCCGCCCGAGGAACCGGGGGAAGTCGTCGAGGAACTCTTCGTCTCAACGGTGACCATCCACGCATCGTTTCGGTATTTCAACACAAAAGTGACCTCATCATTACTGGAATCACCGCTCGTCTCAGCCAGACGAATGTCCCTGTCCTCGGGCACGTAATGCAGAACAGCATCCTTATGGCCACGGACAATACCCTTCCAACGGTACTGCTGATCGTCAACCTTCTGCGGGGTCTCCTCGGTCAGCTCAGCCAGGAGCGGCGTATCGGTGCCGTACATCCACCCCTCATTCTTTGCATACAACTCTACGTATGCCTTCATCTTCTGCACGTAGGTACCGTCCAGGTCCACGTCCTTGAACGGTTCATTATTGCCGGTAACGGTCAGATAATTCAGGGATGCGACCCAGTAGCCCAGCGCCGCATACATACCCGAGGTCGTCTTCGACTTTATATTCTGGGGAGGGATGGGCATGGGCGGGTTCTCCGCCTTCTTCGTGGCGCTTGCGGGGCGGTACGTTCCGGTGGACTTGTAGCTATTGAACTTCAAGTCGCCCTTGTAGGGGCGCATCGGGTCAACCACGCTCGGGTCCTCCAGCGGGCGGATATCGCTGGCACAGGCAGTCAAGGAGGCGAGCGCGGCGGTAGCGGTGATACCCAGGGCGGTGCGTCGGGTAATGAAGGTAGGCATGAGAACCCCTCAATAGTTTGTTCGTGTGCTTTTAAGCGTACCCGAGCAGGTTTGTTGACACATGCTTTGTGGACACATGCAAAGCCTGCACCTGCTCGTCTGGGGGAATAGTTCAACACAACCGCACACAGGCCATGCAAACAAAAGCCATGCAAACGAAAAAGGGAAGCTCCCGCACGTAGTCTCAACTACACGGCCTCAACTACATGCGGGAGCTTCTCTCATCGCCATAAGTGGCTTGGACAAGTGGCTAGGATAAGCGACTAGGAACGCGGGTTAGGCGCTAGCGCTACTCGCCCCTGACGAGGGAGAATCGGCTTCTTCATCGCTAATCAAGAGCCATGCGCCGTCCTTATAATCAAACGGAAAATTGGTTGCCTCGCTCTTGGTAGATCCATCAACCAGGGGAACAGGGTCATGACCTTCGACGCGAGCCTTTGCATTGGGATCATAGATGATGCGTCCGAGCCAATCGTAACGGTTGGGGCCGCCCTCGACTTTTTTGGGAGCATCAGTCAGCAGCTGAACGGTAACCGGTGCATCCGTGTCATACACCCAGCCCTTACCGGAAGAGTAGATAAGAACGGCATTGGCCTGATCGTTCGCATAGCGGCCTTCGGGGTCAGCCTTCTTGAGAGGCTCGTAATCGCCCGTCATGAACATGTAGTTGAAGCTTGCCACCCAGTAGCAGAGGAACTCGTACATGCCCTCAATGGTCGCCTCGTGCATCTTCTCCGGAACAACAGGCTTCGGCACGTTCTGCGCCTTCTGAGTGTCAGTTGCTCGAACGTATTCGCCGTTCTTCTCGTACTTGTCGAGTTTCACCGCGCCCTTGTACGACTTCTTAGCGGAAGAAGTCGCAGATGCCGAGGGGGAGGCGCTTGCAGATTCAGAAGCGCTTGCCGAAGGCGAAGCCTCACCGGAGGCGGAGCTATCAGCCAGCGGGCGAATATCGCTGGCGCAGGCAGTGAGCGCCACGGCCGCACCGGCACCGGTGGCCGCAGCTAGTGCGGCACGTCGAGAAAGAAAAGTTGCCATGAAAAAATCCTTAAGTAATGTGTGTCAGAAGATGAAGAAATTTAGCTGTTGTTATCCAGGAGCATGCGCCACATGCCTTCTTTATATTCCATGATGAACTTCGTCGTGCGAGGAATCGTCTTTTCCTCCTCAACGATAGTCGCATCAGGCTCACCCTCAATGTGGTACTTAGCGGCAGGATCATACGCGACGGTCACAAGCCACTCATAACGGTCCGGCTTATTAGCAACCGGCTGAAGCTCATTCTCGGCAATCTCAATCTTGTATGGCTGATCCGAACCGTAAATCCAACCCAGACCCGACTCATAGAGCTTAATCATGGTCTTAGAGTTCTTCAAAAAAGCCTTCGCAGGATCAGCCTTCATCAGCGGCTCAACATCGCCGGTCAGAATCAGATAATTCTGGGAGGCAAGCCAATAACCCATCAGCGCGTAGGCGCCCTCGGGGCTGTTCTCCTTCATCTTCTCCGGGATGAGGGGCTTCGGCACGTTCTGCGCCGGCGCATTCGCAGTCGCCGCAATGTAGGTGCCGTTCCGCTCGTAGTTATTGAACTTAATCGGACCAACATACGAGCCGGGAGTGTGATCATCAGTGGGCGAAGGCGATGCAGAGGCGCTCGCAGAAGAGGAAGCCGCACCGGAAGTAGCGCCGGCAGAGGAGCCGGTAGAAGCACTAGAGCTCTGCGACAGCGGGCGAATATCGCTAGCGCAAGCAGTCAGTGCCGCAAGAATACCGGTCGCACCCACACCCAGGAGAGTACGTCGAGTGAAGAAGGTAGTCATCGGAAGCCCTTCGTTGGAGCCAATACAGAGCAAATCAAGCCACACACCGTGGTGGGCATACGCACCCCGTACAGGCCTATCAGTACGTCAATGTATATACATTTAAGGTTACCCGAGAGGCACCAGATAGCCCCGCGACTAGCTCAATTGTTCAGAAAATTAAGACCCCACACCCAGCGTTTTACCAGGTGCGGGGTCTTATACCATGAGAAATCACCACGAGAGAAAACCCACCGCCAGGCGGCAACTATGCTGCGCTAGACAGCTCCCACTTGCCGTCCTTGTACTCCAGACGGAACCTCGCCACCTTCTTCTTCGACTCATCAGCGCTCGTCGCCTTCTCGGGCTGACCCTCATAATGCCGCATCATCTTCGGGTCCATGTAGGAATAGCCTTCCCAAATAAAGCGAGTATTGTCGCTGCCCGGCACCTCACGAGGAGCATCCGTCAGCAGCTCAACAATGTACGGAGTTTCCGTACCGTACACCCAGCCCAGGCCTGTCGCATACAGCTTCAACGTGCCAGGATACTTCTCCAAGGCGTAGCCCTCATGGTAAGCAAGCTCAATCGGGCCCGGGTCGCCCGTCATCATCAAATAGTTCAAGCTCGCCAGCCAGAAACTCAAGAAAGCATACGCACCATCAACGCTGTGCTCCTTCATATTCGCCGGAGGAACAGGCTTCGGCATGTTCTCAGCCTTATGCGTGGCGGTAGCCGGAACGTACTCGCCAGTCTTCTCAAAGCTATCAAACTTCATCGGACCCTTATAGGACTTACCCGAAGACGGAAGGCCCGAAGCCGCAGACACGCTCGCAGAAGCCGAAGTAGACGCAACCGCAGAAGAAGATGCGCTTGCAGACGCCGACGCGGTAGCATTTTCGGAGGCGGTCGCCGCCTCCGACGGAGAAGCCGAGCCGGTGCCGCCAGCCAGTGGGCGAATATCGCTGGCACACGCAGTCAACGCAGAAAGCGCGCCAGCAACAGCAACACCCAGGGCAGTACGTCGAGTGAAGAAAGTAGTCATCGGAAGTCCTTCGTCGGAACCTTCACCCCCAAAGCCGTCAGCACGGGCTCACAACCTGCAGGTAAAGACCACATGTAGTACGTCAATGTATATACGTTAAGCGTACCCGAGGCGCCCTCTGCCGACCCCGAACATCCGCGGGGTTTTCCCCTGGGTGTTCCCTGAGTTTCCTTCCCCGGGTTTCCGCAGAGTTCCGCCAGAATTTTCGCAGAGTTTCGGCGCAAAGAAACCCCCGCCCACGGTGCATTACCGCGAGCGGGGGAGAAGTCTATCTTAAGCCGTTAGACCTTACCTATAGGGTAGGTGCTTAGACAGAAGAAGAGCTAGAAGAAGAATCGGAAGCCGCCGAAGAAGAGCCTTCCTTGCCGGTAAGCATAAACCACTTACCGTCCTTGTACTCCACAATAGCCTTCATCAGCTTGCCGTTCGGGCTCTCCGCCGTTTTAAAAGGCAGGTCAGACTTACCCTCAAGGTGGATCTTCGCATCAGGGCTGTAGTTCATGTAAGCCGGCCAGTAGTACAGGGCGCTGCTACCGGAAGGCTTCTGCGGTGCACTACTAATCAGCTCAATAGTAATCGGGGTATCCGAACCATACAGCCAGCCCAGATTATTCTCGTACATCACCGCGTAATCCTGCAGCATGTCAACGTACACATCCGCAGGGTCGGCCTTCTTCATCGGCTCAGTATCACCGGTCAGCACTGCATAGTTGAAGCTTGCCAGCCAGTAGCCAATGAACGCGTACATGCCGTCAACGTTCTGCTCGTTCATGTTCTTCGGCACGAGGGGCTTGGGAACATTCTGCGCCTTCTTCTCAGCCGTAGCAGGAATGTACTCGCCGTTCTTCTCGAAGTTATCGAACTTCACAAGTCCCTTGTAGGACTTGCCGGAAGAAGCAGAGGCTGAAGCGCTAGCCGAGGCACTCGCGGATGCGCTTTCAGAAGCACTTGCAGAAGCAGAAGGAGAGCTGGACGCGCTACCATCAGCCAGCGGGCGAATATCGCTAGCGCACGCAGTCAATGCAGCCAGCATACCGGCACCGGTTGCACCAAGTGCCACGCGGCGGGACATACCAGCAGAAATGGGGGAAGGGCTCGTCATGATTAGCCTTTCAAAGTACGTCAACAAAGGAAAACGAGTGAGTTGACATCCCCATCATACCCTAAACACGTGAATGGCTATCAAATGTTGCTACTTATATCCCTTTGAGAAGAAAAACTTCAAAAGCTGCAATGAGTGCACTATGAGGCTGAGGGGCTCGCAGACTCCGTGCTCTTATCAGCGTCCTTATCCTTCTGAGTGCTCATAAACCAAGCACCCTCCTTATACTCCACAACAATCCTCATCGCCTGACCCTGAGAATCCTCAGCCCCCACAAGGGACTTATCACGGTTATCACCCTCGGTCAGATGCCTCTTCCCATTCGCATCAACCAGGGAACGAGCACGCCAGAAATAAAGAATACGGTCACCCTCAATCTGCGTGGGGGTATCCGTCAGCAGGTACACAGACATCGGCTCACTCGTGTCATAAATCCAGCCGCGCCCCGTCTCATAGAGCTTAATCATCGGCTCAAGCTCCTTGGTGTAGTCAGTGCTAAGATCCGTCTTCTTCATCGGCTCAATATCACCCGTCAACGCCAAATAATTAAAGCTAGAAATCCAATAGCCAATCAGTGCATAGATACCGTCAATACTCAGCTCCTGCACCTTCTCCGGCATAATCGGTTTGGGCACGTTCTGCGCCTTCTTCTCAGCCGTAGCAGGAACGTACTCGCCGGTCTTCTCAAAGTTATCGAAAGTGACCTTACCCTTATACGACTTATTCGCAGACGGCAACGTCGGTGAAGCAGACGCGCTCGCCGAATCAGAAGCGGCAACATCAACCGGCGGATGCACCGTACGCGCACACGCAGACAACACAGCGGCAAGACCAACACCGCCCGCACCCAACACGGCGCGGCGGCTCAAAGCGACGGGCTTAGAAGAAGAGCTAGTCATCAGCAGTCTTTCGAAGAGGTCAACAGATGAGGGGGAGGAGTGAGTCGACACCCCCATCATACCGGGCGCACCTTATAGCAACCGCAAAGCGCAGACGCACAACAAATAGCCGGGCATGTGAAGACACCCCGCAGCTGCCACACAACAAAAGACAGCTACGGGGTGAACAACGTAATACGCCTCGACCGAACCGGATGCACCGGCTAACAGGGAGGCTAACGGGGCAACTAACGGAGCAGATGCGCAAAATTACGGCGCGCATGAGCCACCTTCGGGCTCACCACAAACGCACAATAACCCTGCGCCGGATTCAACGCGTAATAGTTCTGGTGATACTCCTCAGCCTCATAGAAGACGCCCAGGGGCTTAATCTCCGTAACAATGGGGGAGGGATACAGCTGCTGAGCACGCGCCACCGCACGCTCAAACGCCTCACGCTGCTGCTCATCCGCGTAGAAAAGAACCGAACGGTACTGCGAACCGGTATCCGCACCCTGACGATCCCAGCTCGTCGGATCGTGGCTCGTGAAGAAAATATCCAACACCGTATCCAGGTCAATCACCTGCGGGTCGAAGCTGAGCTTCAGCGCCTCCTGATGCCCGGTCGTACCCGAACACACCGAACGATAATCAGGGTCGGGAGTATCGCCGCCCGTGTAGCCGCAGACACTCGCCTCAACCCCGCGGAACTGGCGGTACACCGCATCCAGGCACCAGAAACAGCCGCCGGCAAGAACAACATCAGTCATGATTCCTCCTTGAACTATAAAAACCACACTACCTAAAGAACACCGCAGGGCCGCACAATATTCCTGAGCAGTCGCAGGCTTCGGCGTAAACCGCCCGCAGTCCCGCCCCTGTCCCGCCGCGCCACCTGCCACAATAGAGATATGACTGAAAAACTAGAAACCCCCACCCTCGCAGAAGTCGTCGACGCCTTCCACACGCTCTTCCCGCCGCAGCTTGCCGCCGGATGGGACGCCTCCGGCCTCGTTGCCGGTCGCGCCGCCGCTAAAGTGAGCACCGTCCTCTTTGCAGTAGACGCCCTCACCGCCACCGCCGAAGAAGCCGTAGCTGAAGGCGCGCAGCTGCTCATCACCCACCACCCGCTGCTGCTCCGCGGCGCAAAGTTCATCCCCGACAGCGACTACAAAGGCAACGTTCTGCACACCCTCATCGAGGGTGGATGCGGTCTGCTTGGTGCGCACACCAACGCAGATGCCGCCGTTGAAGGCGTGAACGAAGCACTCTGCGACGCTATCGGACTGATTGACCGCGAGCCGCTCACCGAAGCGCAAACCCAGGTACTCGACGACCAGGAACATGCGGTAGGTACCGGCCGCCTCGGCACCCTGCCCGAAGAAATCACCCTCAAGGAGCTGGCAGAACGCCTCGCTGCGGCGCTGCCCGCAACCGCCGGCGGCCTGCGCATCGCCGGACGTGCCGACCAGCCGATCCGCCGCGTCGCCCTCTGCGGTGGTGCCGGTGACTCCCTTTTCGACGCTGTGCGCGCTACCGACGCGCAGGTGTACATTACCGCCGACCTGCGCCACCACCCTGCCAGCGAATTCCGCGAAACCGCACGAGTCGACGGCAGTAACATCGCCCTGATTGATTGCTCCCACGCCGCCAGCGAATCCCTCTGGCTGCAGTCGGCGGCAAACCGCCTGCGCGCCCTGCTCGCCGAGCGCGGCTTCACTATCGAAACGAAGCTGTCCGCACTGAACACCGACCCGTGGGACTTCACCGTCTCCACCGGCGTGGCAACCGGTCAGGATGCGCACTCGGCAAGCACCGCCGCAGCCCCCGCGTGGGAACTCTAGGGCGAGAACTCTAGAAGAATCCGCGCAGATTCCCTCAATGCGTAAGAGCCCGGGCACCCCGTCCGTTGTGACGTGGTGCCCGGGCTAGAACCGGCTCGGTCTACTTAGTTACCTGGCCTACTTAGTTAGCAATGCGATACAGACCGGTAGTGATAGGGTTTATCACACGATGCCGGTAATAAAACAACATCCAGGCCAACTCAATGCGGGTCACAGCATGATTCGGTTCAAACATGCCGGTCTCGGGAGTAATAACATTCTGCTGGGTAGCCCACAGAATCTCACGGTAGAACGCGGAATCCGGCTTAACATCCGGGAAGGACGAAACACCCGATACTTCAGGCGAACCAGACGCACGGTAAATCATTGCGGCAACGGTTGCATTCGTGAGACCGTCCTCCGCGTGGAACTTTCCGTCAGGCCCGCCGAAAGTAACGCCCTTTTCACGAGCCCAAATGTAGGCGGCATAGTTCGGATCGTCCGTCTTCACATCCGGCCACGGGGAGACTTCAGGAAGGTCCACCTTGGGGCTGCCCTTCATCTCATAAAGGGTGGAAGCCAGCTCACCGCGGGTGGCAGGCTGCTTCTGTTCCTCGTCGTTCAGCGATGTCGAAAAGTACATACGTTCCTCTACGGGCACGTAAGCATTCGTGAACCGCTGGACACCCTCAAACTTCAAATCCTGGTGCGCCAAAAGAACGCCGCGGTGCTCCGGGGCAAAACCCACCATCGGGGTGATGAGAGTCTTATCCGTCTTGCTGGGGTAACCGTAGTCGCTCCACGCCTCAATGACGTACTGTTTGGACGGATCCAGCGTGTTCGCGGGAATCTTGAGATTGACGAAAGCGAAGCCTCCCTCCAGGCTCCTCTCATATTCATCATCACCGTGGACATAATGCTTCATCTCGCTCATAACCAGGACGGGGGAACCCGTGCCCTTCTCGCGAATGACGTACATCATGCCCTCAGCACCGGGGATGTCAGTCCCTACGAAGCCCTGACCCTGAATCAGCAGCTCCTGATCCTTCGTGGGGTCCTTCAAAGCATCGTATTTCAACTTAGGCGCGAACGTATCGAAGTGATAATCCTTGGTGCTCAGACCGTGATGCGTCACAACGTTCTTGCGAGCCCAGATATCCTGAACGGTTGACTGCGGCTGGCCCTCAGGCTCGGCGAGGATGCCAACCTCGTAACGCACCTTGTCCAGAGTCATATCCGGAAAATACTCCGTGAGGGTGTAGTAACTCGGCAAAGTATTAGCCTTAACCTTCAGAGTGGCGACAAAGGAGCCGTCATCGTCAATGGTGAAGTCCTTGCCCTCTTCAAACCGCAGAAGAGTGTCGGTAATCTGCAGAGCGTTGTAGGGGACGTTCTCCTCGGGCACGATGTAGATGACAACCTTGCCGTGCTGCTCGCGCCACTCCTTGGTGAATCCGGTGCCCAGAACCGTAATTTTACTGTCCTCACCGGTGTACAGACCGTCGCCCTCTTGCTCGATGTAGTCACGGCCGTTCTGGAAGTAGTAATCCTCATAAACAACAGTGAAAGATGGCTCATCCGCGACATCCTGAGTTGCAGGGGCGGGGGCATTTACAGCCGGTGCGTTAGTAACAGGCACGTTTGCGGCGGGCACTGCGTCCTGGGCTAGCACCGGGGTCATCGGCAGGACCATCGCGCCCGCCAGTGCGAGCGCGCTGCAGTTCCGAGCCGCGTGCAGGAATGAAGACTTAGAGTTCGGAAGTGAGGACATAAGACATCCTTAGGGTCATTTCTCCGGGGCTGCGCGAGCTTAGTTGCAGGCTGAGAATCTACCGTCGAATCTGCGCGTGCCCTATGAGAAAAGTGGTTGAAAATCCCCCTCGGTTTCGGGGATATCCTCACCCTATCAAAGCGTTGAACGCTTGTCAGGAAACACTCAAGGAATACTTTAAGGTTTCGAGAAATCTCACACAGCGGTAGCTGTTAAAAGCTGAACCCCGTGCTCCCGAACAGAAAACAATTCGGGAGCACGGGGAATCAGAGAGCTGTCCGATGCGCCGCGCCGCACGCGCCCTCAAGGTAAAACCCAAGGGGGACGTGGGCGGTCTAAACGACCTTACTTAGCGCGAGCCTGGAACGCCTCAATCAGAGTCTCCAGCTCACCATGAGTCACCATGTGCTGAGCATCAAAAGCGCCGCTAGCGTTCAGCACCACCTTGTTCTGCTGAGCCCACAGAATCTCACTGTAGAACGCCGAACCGGGAGCAACATCGCTGTAGGGGGAGTTGCCCTTAACCGCGGGCGAACCAGCCGCACGGTAGGTGAACGCCGCAACGGTAGCGTTTGAAATACCGGCATCCGCGTGGAACTTGCCGTCCGACCAACCGAAGGTAATACCTTTCTGACGAGC